>NZ_JAKEUW010000043.1:0-44913 GCF_022398115.1 Vibrio sp. Isolate22
TCGTGATTCGTGATAGCTAAATCACTGAACCGACGCGGCCTCCCGCGCTTATTCTGTTTGCTTTGCGCCCACCCGCTTATTGCTTCTTCATCAATCCAAAAGGTCAGAGAACCACGGTTAATGAGTGATTGGTTGTATTGCTTCCAGTTGGTTGTTTTGTAACGAGGCTTAGGCATAGGACTACGAGAGAGAGTGGAGGTAGCTGATCAGATCGTAGGTTCTGGATTTAGTTCCATTGAATTACGCAACAAAGCCTGTGCTCTTCCCATATTGTATTGAAATTTATTGCTCTCGATTCTTTCGAGTAAAGGGTGTTCATCGAATCGAGCATCCACCCCAATAAAAAATTCAAAGTCAACCTGAACATCCTTAAGTGCAGTAGTTGTCGACTTTTGTCTACAATGATTATTTTTTAAGGTAATACAGTATGATTTCAATAATGTTGTATTGATGTGTTTGTTGTTAGGGGAATATGTTAGCACCTACCTGTTTTGTTGCGATAGTTAGTCACTTTCCTGTAAGTGAGGGTTGTGATTGATGTCAACAATCCTAGAACTAATGGGGTTAATTTGTTACTAAAGATGTGTTTGAAGTTCCTTACTATAAAATCTATTACTCTCTGTAGTAATTGATTCATCCGAGTTAAAAATAGCGCTCAATGAGCTCTATTTTTGTTTTTGAATACAGGGTTATTTCATTGTTTTCAGTTTGATTTCATCTGCAACTTTTTGTGGCACAAACTGACTAATGTCCCCACCATGTATCGCGACTTCACGAACAATAGTCGAAGATAGGAAGGCATACTCTTCCGAAGGGGTTAGGAACACGCTTTCAAGACCGGGGAGAAGCTTGCGGTACATACTAGTGAGACCAAATTCGTACTCAAAATCCATCGTTGTTCTTAAGCCACGTACCAATACGTTAGCTTTCTGCTGTTTGGCAAAGTCGACAAGCAAACCAGAAAAGCCTTCAACAGATACATTAGGTAAGTGAGACACAGCATCACGCAACAGCTCGACTCGTTCATCTAGCTTAAACATGGTCTTTTTGCTTGGGCTGGCGGCTACTCCCACCGTGATATGATCAAACATGCTAGCAGCACGGACGATAATATCGAGGTGACCATTGGTTACCGGATCGAAAGTACCTGGGTAGATAACGTGTGTGGTCATATTAGCTGTCCTTGCTTGGTGTTTTAATAGAGTTTAAGGCTTTGTCGAGAGTCTGTTTTACCATGTCGAGCGTGATGTCTTTCATTAAATCATCACCTTTTGCTCGGGTTCCCCACGGAAGGTCTTTAACCGGTTTTCCTTGTTGCGCCTCTACGTGCTGTTGATAAACACTGACCACAATATTAAGGTCATTATAGGGCCCTGTTCTTCGAGGATCACTGTGTGCGTATAACCCGATAACAGGTGTTGATTGTGTCGTTGCCAGATGTGCTGGGCCGGTATCTGGTGCGATTACCACGGTCGCATGCTTGAGTACAGCGGTGAGTTGCTTTAGGTTAGTCTTGCCAATTAAGTTGATGACAGGAGATCGGCATAGCGCTTCGATGTCTTTACCAAGGTTTACCTCTCTTGGCGCTGGAGAGCCACACAGTACCACTTGCATCCCTTTTTCTACTGCATAATCGGCAATAGCGGCATATCGATCAGTTAACCAGTTACGTGAATCTTTGCTTGCTGCAGGAGATATAACCAATGTTTGTTTTCCAGCCATGGTGTCGATGGCTAGTTGTTCGTCTTCCGGTGTTAAAGGAATATCCCACAGGGGTTTATCGAAGGGTACACCAATGTAGCGAGCAAACTCGGCAAAGTTATCTAACACATGAAACTTATCTGAAATAGGCAGATGGCGATTAGTAAAGAGTGATTGCATTTCACGAGTACGGTTTTTGCCAAACCCTACCTTACACTTCGCCTTTATTCCCCAGGAAAGTACGCTGGCTCTGAGTGCGGCTTGCATGTGTAGCAGCGCATCAAAATTTCGATCTGACAATTGGCGCCATAGTTCACGCATTCCTTTGAAGCCTTGTTTCTTATCGAAAACAACGACTTCAATACCTGGCAGGTCGCCGATCAGCATGGCTTCTATTTTTCCGGTTATCCAGGTGATTTTCGTTTCAGGCCACTGCTTCTGGATGGCTTGAACCACAGAAATAGCATGACAAACATCGCCAATCGCGGATAGGCGAAGTATGCAAAGAGATTGAGGTGCAGTTGAGAACAGTGACATAAAGTGCCCGAAAAAAGTGAATAACATCAGAATTATGCAGATACTCGCATTAGTTGTAAAATAGCAATGATGAAAAGCGACCCAAAGGCCTCATAGATGGAAACGATTAGCACTAAGAATCAAACAATTTGGTATGACCCTGTACGTCTGGCGCAAGTGCCAGTGGGTGAGATGGTTCAGATCTTTGAGGCAGAATACTGGCAGCAACGTGAGGCTATTTCTGGGAGCGCGCAGGGTCGTGGTACCACTTGGTTTATTCAACTTGATGGAATCCAAGCCGCGTTGCGTCACTATCGCCGTGGTGGGCTATTTGGCAAACTCGTTGAAGACCAATATCGATTTTCTGATTGGGAAAGTACGCGATGCGCGATGGAGCTTAATGTTCTTAATGTATTGGCTAACGCTGGCGTGAATGTACCTAGGCCAATAGCGGCTCGAGCGACGAAAAGCGGCCTATTTTATCGTGCAGATCTGATGTCGGAACGAATTCCCAATGCGAAAGATCTGGTTGATGTCTTGGTAGCTAATCCGATAGGTGCGGACATTTATCAAAAAATTGGTCAAGAAATACGTAAAATGCATGATGCTGGCGTTAATCACACTGATCTCAACATTCATAATATCCTGCTTGATGATTCTCAAAAGGTGTGGATTATTGATTTTGACAAGTGTGGTCAGCAAGCGGGTGATGACTGGAAAGAAGGTAACTTGAATCGCTTAAAGCGCTCATTTCTAAAAGAAGTAAACAAGCGCCAGATTCAATGGCAAGAGTCGGATTGGATGTCTTTGAGTAATGGTTATGTGTTGGGGGCTATGTAAATGTTTTTAAATAAAAATATCATCGTTGGTTTTGAAAACCACGTGTTTACGAAACTCTACATTGATACGCTTGTTCGAAAATGCTCGATTAACGAAGAAGATATTATTCTTATATCTCTATTTGAACACAGTGAGGACGTTTGTTTAAGCGGAACAAATGTTAAGTTATTAAACTACCGAACGGTTGATCTAGCCGCTCTTGTTAGCTGTAAAACTATAACTTCCATGAGCTTAGGGCCGAATAATGCACCTTTTTTGAAGAGTATTATGGAATTCTCAGATAAATTTGTTAGCAAGCTGTACATCCATCTCACAGACGATGAAGTGGCGCGATGGCTTAAGACTCTGGAAAAACACGGCAGTTTAGTTCCAACTAGGAATAATCAAGTCAATCAAGATTGCTTATTTGTGTTAAGTAAAGCCCTTAACTTTATCGCACCTGAACCTTATTTTCGTTCTTCACTTGAAAAAGTATTGAAAAGAAACAACCTAAATTTTTATGATGCTAGAGATGCATTTAAATCGATGCCTAGTGAGTTGTGGGATGCATTTGAGCATATCCAATCGACATACGTAGATGAAACTCGAGCTGAAAAAAAAATACTGATAGGTGCTAAGGCTGACTCTTTCTCTACTCTTGAGACTCTATCTATTATTTATCACTTGGGAGTAGCTGGGGTTTTGAATCAATATAAATTATTGGTTTTTGTTAAACCGAAGAGGGCTTTTTCTAGAATTATTGTTGATGCATTCTTGGCGTTGCTTAAGGTGAAGTGTGTAGTTGACATAAGTTATGTAACGCCGACCAATAATATTAACTACAACACTTTGATTATGTCTTGCTCGGATATTCTTTTACAAGGAAGGGGAAGCATGAGCACGGCAAGAAGTTATGTATCTGGTGGTAATGGGAGGGTACATGTAAAAGTTGGTTCGCCTAACTTTATTGAGATGACAGAGGCTGAAGGGATAACTGTTTGTAGCTACAATGCGTTGACTGAGATTCCGTTAAACTTTGAAAAAAAAGCTAAAATCGACGACTTAAACCAGAAAATAATGAAAGATCGCTTTTTACAAAAATATCAAATATTGAGTGACATATACCGCTAATAGCTTTCTATCTTCATTAGCGTATTGAACAATGCTCCTCGGTTCTTTTTAACTACTTGATAAGCCGCTAAGCCCTTGTTTTTACAAGAATCAGGGTGAGCGAATAGTTCTTTGAGCTGGCCAGTAATCTCATTGCTGTTTTGACAAATAGTGACAGCTTGAGCTTCAAGTAGTTTGTCGGTGATCTCGCTAAAATTAAAGTAGCTAGGGCCATTTAGCAGAGGCAACTTCAAGGCTGCTGGCTCTAGCAAGTTATGCCCTCCAACTTTATCTCCAACAAGGCTTCCGCCCATAAAACAGACATCAGCACCGCCGAGTAGTACCAACATTTCGCCCATGGTATCAGCGATATAGACTTCAACATCAGATGTTAATGCTTGCTGACTCGTTCGAGTTATAGTATTGAAGCCGTGCTGCTTAGCGAGCTCTGCTACTTGGTTAAATCGCTCTGGGTGGCGAGGCACGATCATCAGCAACGCATTTGGATGGTCTTTAAGAAGTTGCTTATGAGCATCTAAAACAATGTCGTCTTCACCTTGATGAGTGCTAGCAGCAATCCAGACATCGCGATTCAAACCTATCTGCTTCCTCAATGATTTACCTTTTTCAACTTGGTCAGTAGAGACTTCAATATCAAACTTGATTGAGCCCGTCACATGCACAGATGACTTATTTAGCCCCAGCCTTACAAAACGTTCCGCATCACTAGGGTATTGGCAGAGTACCTGAGAAAGGTTATTAGATAGAAGGTTAAACACGGGTTGGAATTTGGCGTAGCGTTGGCATGAACGTTCAGAAAGGCGAGCGTTGAGTACTGATATAGGAATCCCAACTTTCGCGACGCAATGCAGTGTGTTTGGCCAAAGCTCTGTTTCCATAATCAACATTTGCTTTGGTTTTACTGATTTAAGGAAGCCTCGCACACACCAAGAAAAATCAATCGGCATGTAGCGATGCTCGACCAAACTACCAAGTTTGTCTATTTGCTCTGCACCTGTGCTGGTTGTCGTGGTAACGATGATGGCTTGATTTGGGTCTCGCTGCTTCAATTGCTTGATAATAGGTATCGCAGCAATAGATTCACCTACCGACACCGCATGAATCCAGATTGGGTTTCTACCTTGAATCTTCGGTGTAATACCGAAATGTTCTTTCCAGCGCTTACCGAAACTTGGTTTGCCGGGTTTGCTCTTATAAAGCCCATAGAGGAGCAGTGGAGAGGCCAATGACAATATAAGAGTGTATATAAGTCGTATAAGCATAAGAACAGTGACACCAGAGGGTAAAATCAGTAATCAGAAGAGTATTTTCTTCAATCTCGAAAGTAAAGAGCGTTATAATTAAATGCTTAGTGACACTTTCAAACGGAAATGGTGAACTCTATCTCATCGCTTATTCAAACCGATCAATCCTATCGCTTTTTGCTCTATGTCGAGCAAAACTACTCATTTGCTATCCTTCGTCCATTTTATAACTACGCGAAGCAACTTGGCCATGACGTAAAGTGGTTGCTTGTTGGTGAGGATGCTTCTGAACATCTTTTATTAGAGCAAGAGCAGCACGTCTCTTTGACAGAAGCTGTCGCCTATAACCCTTCTGCTGTTTTAGTACCCGGTGATCGCGTTCCTGCTTTTATCCCAGGTTTGAAGGTACAAGTGTTTCACGGTTTGAATGAGAGTAAACGAGGGAACTTATATCCTGAGCGTGGTCTATTTGACTTGTATTGCACAGAAGGCCATGAAAGAACCAACTCATTAGTACCATTAGCTAAACAGCGCGGCTACTTTCAAGTCAAAGAGACCGGCTGGTTGAAGCTAGATAGCTTGTTAAATTATCAAACCAGTGACAAGCATTTTGAAAGACCTCAAATTCTATTCGCTTCCACTTTTTCGCCAAGTTTATCCTGTGCTGAATTGGTTTATGAAGAACTGAAGCGCCTAAGCAAACTGAGCCAGTGGCAGTGGCTAGTGACATTGCATCCTAAAATGAAGCAAGAGACACGAGAAAAATACCAGGCGTTGGAAGGCGATAACCTTTTGTTCTTCGACAATGATCGAGTGGTTGAAATGCAGCACCGTGCGGATGTGATGGTGTGTGACAACTCATCAATCTTTCAGGAGTTTTTGTTGCTCAATAAGCCGGTTGTTACGGTAAATAACCGTGATCCTCAAGCGAGCTTCATCAATATTACCCAAGCAGAGCAGTTAGAATCAGCAATTCAACAAGCGATGCTACCGAATGAAGCAAGAGACAAAGCTATTGCTAATTATGGTCCATCAATAACACCATATTTGGACGGGCAATCCTCAGCTAGGGTTCTGAATGCTATTACTGATGTGCTAGAAAGTGGTTGGCAGGATAAAAAACCAAAAAATTGGATTCGTAACTTTAAAATCCGTAAATCTTTAAACTATTGGAAATTCTAGGGCTGAATAATGAGAAAACATACCCTGTCTGTCATTGTTATTACCAAGAATGAAGAAGACCGAATTGAAACTTGCCTAAAATCTGTGGTTGATATTGCCGATGAACTAATTGTATTAGACAGCGGGTCAACGGACGCAACCGTTGAGATATGCCAAAAATATACAGACAACGTGACCATCACCGATTGGCCGGGCTTTGGTAAGCAAAAGCAACGAGCGCTAGATAAAGCGACATGTGATTGGGTGTTATCAATCGATGCGGATGAAGCTTTAGACCCTGAAATGAGCAAGGCTCTTGTTGAATTATTAAAACAAGATCAAATCAAACACACTGCTTACAAACTTCCTTGGGGGGTGACGCTCTATGGAACAACGCTTAAGCATGGCCGCAGTGCACGTGCTGTGTTGAGGCTCTTCAAAAGAGAAGGTTCTCGATATACGTTGGATGAAGTGCATGAAACTGTTGTACCGGAACAGGGAACGACGGGGACCCTGAAAGGCTACTTGCTCCACTATACCCACCGAGATTATGGGCACGGCTTAGATAAAGCGGCGCAATATGCTTGGCTTGGCTCTCAAAAATACCACCGTAAAGGCAAGAAATCATATGGCTTGTTCCTCGCTCTGTTAAGGGCTATGTGGACGTTCTTCTTAGTCTATATTATCCGCCGTGGTTTTATGGATGGCAGCGTCGGCTTCATTATGGCGATGACTTACGCTCAAGTGAACTTCAATAAATACGTTGGTTTGTGGATTCTTGAAAACCGCTCAGAAGACCAAGCGAAATAGGAACCGATAGATGAAGATTTTAGTTTGTGCATCTTACTTACATGCATGGAACAGTTTGCGTCCAGAAGCTGCGATTTTTATCGAGCTAGCTCGTCAAGGGCACCAAGTGACGATCATGACTCAGGGAGAATCTGAGCACGTATCTAAGCTAGAAGAGCACGGCATTCGAGTTGTTGATAGCTACCCTAAACGTAAAATTTGTTTTGATACCATTAAAAAGATCCGTCATGAGTTAAAAACGCATAATTACGACATCTGCTATGCTTTTAACTCTAAGACAATCCCCAATGCAGCTTTTGCGTGTATTGGTTTTGACGTTAAGTTGGTTGTTTATCGAGGTACTACTGGCGGACTATATCGACATGACCCAAGTGCTTATCTAACTCAGCTCCATCCTCGTGTAGATGGTATTGTGTGTGTGTCTGAAGCAGTACGACAGGATGTAGTGAAGCGTGTTTGGAAGAACAAAGATAACGTTGTCACCATATACAAAGGGCATGAATTGGATTGGTACAAGGTACCACCAACTGAGCGCTCTGAATTTGGCTTGAGTGAAGAGGATGTTGTTTCGATTACTGCAGCGCACGTAAGGCCAAGTAAAGGTATATCTGTTTTGCTTGAAGCGACCAAATATATTACGGCGCCCAACTTCCACCTGATTTTAGCGGGTAGCGGCTATGAGCCTCACTTTGATGAAATGAAAGCGAGCCCGATGAGTGAGCGAATTCATTACATTGGTCATCGAACTGACATTCCTTCGATCATGTGCATGGCCGACTTTCAAGTTCAACCATCGATCAGCGGAGAAGGGCTACCGCGCACCATTGTCGAAGCAATGGCAAATGGCACAACTTCAGTAGTGACGACCACCGGCGGTGCTCCTGAACTCGTTGTCGATGGCGAGACGGGTTGTATCGTACCTACGGGAGACGCTAAAGCGTTGGGCGAGGCTATGGACAAGCTTGCACAAGACAAGGCCAAGTGCACAGCCATGAGTGAAGCGGCTAAGAAGCGCCTAGATGAAAGCTTTAGTTCACGAGTAACAGTGAAAAAGCACCTGGAATTTTTTGAGAGGTTGCTAGTCAGCTAAAATAGCTAGATATTAATTTTGAATTTAAGGTTCTAAGTCAGAAGGCATAGAATTTAAAGAAATACATTAGAGTAGTTGAGTATGCTAAATAACAAATCAGTACTAATTACCGGTGGCACAGGGTCATTTGGTAAACAATTCATCAAAACCATTCTTGAGCGATACCAAGACGTAAAGAAAATCATCATTTTTTCGCGTGATGAATTGAAGCAATTTGAGATCAAGCAACAATATCCCCATAAAGATTTCCCTCAATTACGTTTTTTTATTGGTGATGTTCGCGATCGTGAGCGCATGATACAGGCATGTGAAGGTGTTGATGTCATTATTCATGCGGCAGCGATCAAGCAAGTAGATACTGCGGAATATAACCCGACAGAATGTATCCGAACAAATGTCGATGGTGCAGAAAATGTAATTAATGCTGCATTAAAGTGTGGCGTC
The DNA here is from genome assembly GCF_022398115.1 of Vibrio sp. Isolate22. Classification (NCBI taxonomy): domain Bacteria; kingdom Pseudomonadati; phylum Pseudomonadota; class Gammaproteobacteria; order Vibrionales; family Vibrionaceae; genus Vibrio; species Vibrio sp. Isolate22. The sequence goes on from NZ_JAKEUW010000043.1 coordinate 8,917, forward strand.
AAAGATGTCGTGGCACTTTCTACCGATAAAGCCTGCGCACCGATCAATCTGTACGGGGCAACAAAACTGGCTTCAGATAAGCTGTTTGCTGCTGCGAACAATATTAAAGGTTCAAAAGATATTCGTTTTAGTGTAGCTCGTTACGGTAATGTGATGGGCTCTCGTGGCTCTGTTATTCCATTCTTCATGCAAAAGAAAGAAGAAGGCGTTTTACCGATTACCCATGAAGAGATGACTCGCTTTAATATCTCTCTTCAAGATGGTGTAAATATGGTGATGTATGCTCTTGAAAACCACTTAGGAGGGGAGATTTTTATCCCTAAAATCCCATCTTATAAGATCCTTGATATTGCCGAAGCTGTTGCACCTGGTGTACCGACAAAAGTGGTCGGTATCCGCCCTGGTGAGAAACTGCACGAAGAGATGATCACAGATACAGACTCTCTCAATACGATTGATTTAGGTCGTTATTATGCGATTCTGCCTTCAGTTTCTTTTACTTATACAGAAACTGAATATATGGAACACCACAAAGCTGAGAAGGTGCCTTTCGGGTTTAAATACAACTCTGGGACCAATACTGAGTGGGAAACGATTGAAGGTTTACGTGAACTCATTAAAGAGCACGTTGACCCAAATTTTACAGTGTGAGATGAAAAGTGATTCCTTACGGTAAACAAGATATCAATCAGCAAGATATTGACAGTGTATTAAACGTTTTAAAATCGGATTTTTTGACGCAGGGGCCTCAGGTTCCTGCGTTCGAGAGTGCGCTGACCGAACATACTGACGCGAGTTATGCTTTGGCAGTGAACAGTGCCACTTCGGCATTGCACATTGCCTGTCTCGCTATAGGTTTGGGGCAAGGTGACTGGTTGTGGACATCTCCGGTCACTTTTGTGGCATCAGCAAACTGTGGTTTGTATTGTGGTGCAAAAGTTGACTTTGTCGACATTGATCCAGATACGTACAATATGTGTCCAAAGCGTCTTGAAGAGAAGCTGATTGAAGCTAAAGTCGCAAACAAGCTTCCTAAAGTTGTTGTCCCGGTACACTTATGCGGTCAACCGTGTGATATGGCTTCCATTGGTAAACTAGCAAAAGAGTATGGCTTTAAGGTCATTGAAGATGCGTCACATGCGATTGGTGGTCGTTACAAAGATCAACCGATAGGGAATTGCGAATACTCAGATATTACGGTGTTTAGTTTTCACCCAGTAAAAATTGTGACGACTGCTGAAGGTGGTGCTGCTCTTACAAATAGTAAAGAGCTGGCTGATAAGATGGCGCTGTTACGCAGTCATGGTGTGACTCGTGACTCTGAGCTTATGCGTGGGGAGTCTCATGGCGGTTGGTATTATCAGCAAGTCGACCTTGGCTTTAACTACCGTATGACGGAGCTTCAAGCGGCGTTGGGTGTGAGCCAAATGCAACGTCTTGATGAGTTTGTGACGGCTCGCCATAAACTTGCTAGTAGATATAACGAAAAGCTAGCTGACTTATCTTTAGTGTTACCTTATCAGTTACCTGATACATATTCTGGACTTCACCTTTTCGTGATTCGTTTGCGTTTGGATGAGATTGAGTTGACGCATAATCAGGTGTTTGATGCGTTGCGTGAGCGTGGAATCGGGGTCAATTTGCATTATATTCCTGTGCATACTCAACCTTATTATCAAGATATGGGGTTTGCTGATGGTGATTTCCCTGAATCTGAACGTTACTACAGTGAAGCAATTTCTCTTCCTATGTTCCATGGTATGAGTGAAGAGCAGCAAGATACGGTAGTTGAGACTTTGACTGATATTCTGCAGGGACGTTAATGAAAATAGCCATTATCCCAGCTCGTGGTGGCAGCAAGCGGATCCCACGTAAGAACATCAAGGCATTTCATGGTAAGCCCATGATTGCGTACTCAATTGAGGCTGCAATCGCATCGGGGTGTTTTGATAAGGTCCTTGTTTCTACTGACGACGTTGAAATCGCTAATGTTGCAAAAGAGTACGGCGCGCAAGTGCCATTTCTGCGTCCTGCGGATATCTCCGATGACCATGCGACCACCATGGACGTGATGGCTCATGCTATTCGTTGGTGTGAAGATGAAGGGTGGAACGTAGAGACGGTGTGCTGTTTGTATGCTACCGCGCCTTTTGTACTGCCTAAAGATCTTCAGGAAGGCTATCGATTGCTTCAAGATTCTGGGGTTCAGTTTGCTTTCAGTGCAACGTCTTTTCCATTTCCGATTCAGCGTGCAATTAAGCTTGATGAGCAAGGTGCTGTTTCCATGTTCTCTCCGGAGAATGAGCAAGTACGGTCACAAGATCTTGAAGAGGCTTATCATGACGCGGGTCAGTTTTACTGGGGGCAGACTAATGCCTTCTTAAACAAGCTTTCTATCTTCTCGCCTCACTCTAAAGCTGTGCGATTGCCTCGATGCCGTGTTCAAGATATTGATACGAAAGAGGATTGGGAGCTGGCAGAGGCGCTGTACTCTGCTTTGAAATTGGCTGAGAAATAGAGTTAAAATTGCTATGAAAGTCGTTTTTCGAGTCGACGCTTCCTTATTGATTGGAAGTGGTCATGTCATGCGATGCTTGGTGCTTGCCGACCAACTGAAGCAAAAAGCGTATGATGTCACTTTTGCATGCACACCTTTAGAGGGGGACATGCGGTTGTTCATTCAGCAAAGAGGGTTCGGTGTTATTATACTGCCGCCTCCTCAACAAGTGGTTGCTTCCCAACACGATGCCGATTATGTGGCTTGGCTTCAAAAAAGTACAGTTCAAGACTCAAGCGATTTCATTGCCGCTGTGGGCTCTGCGGATTTGGTCGTGACAGACCATTATGCTATCGATGAACAATGGCAGCACTCAGTTAAGCAGGCGATGAACTGTCGCTTATTGGCCATTGATGATCTTGCTCGCCGTCACTGTGCGGATATCGTGCTTGATCAAACCTTAGGGCGTGCCGAGTCAGATTATCATGGCAGTGCTTCTGTGGTATTGGCAGGAAGCGAATATGCCATGCTTCAGCCTGCTTTTTCTGAGAAGCGTGAGCTGGCATTGTCTCGAGAGCTTGTGCCGGAGTCCCCAAAGGTATTGATATCGATGGGTGGGGTTGATTCTCCCAATGCAACTCTCAAGGTACTGGAGTCTTTAGTACCTCACGTTCATGCTCATTTTACCGTTTTGCTGTCTCCACGCGCCCCTCACTATGAAGAGGTCACACAGTGGTGTGTGGATCACCCGTCTGTGACTCATCTGGACTTTGTCTCCGACATGGCGAGTTTAATGTTGGCGCATGATGTTGCGATTGGTGCTCCAGGCACAACCAGTTGGGAGCGAGCCTGTTTGGGGTTACCAAACCTGATTGTTCCTCTGGCAGACAATCAAAAGCTGATCAGTGAGCAGTTGGTTGATTGTGAGGCTGCCATCAAGGTGGACGTTGAAGATATCTCTACTAGAATCGTGAGTGCTTATATCGCATTGATTGAGCGTTGGCATGAGATGACACTCGCTAATTTAGCGTTGTGTGATGGCCGTGGTGTTCGCAGAGTCGCGCTCGCCATAAATGACATACTCACGGATAAGGCGCCTTTGTCGTTAGTGTTGGCGTCTCAAGAAGACATCCAACTTGTCTATGAGTGGCAGTGCCACCCGAGCACGAGAAAATATGCGCTAAATTCAGCCCCTCCAACTTGGGCTGAACATCAAGCTTGGATGTCAAAAAAACTGACCGAAACGTCTGATTATTTTTATATGGTGACAGATCGCTTGGAGCATCGTCACTTGGGTGTCGTGCGTTTAGATAGAATAAAGATCGGACATTATCTTGTGTCGATCTTTGTGGAGCCAGGGAGTTACGGCCGAGGCGTTGCATCACAAGCTCTTTCGATGGTTGATGCGATACACCCTGACGTCACTTTACATGCCACGGTTTTAAAAGCAAACGGTGCTTCTCAGCGACTCTTCCAAAAAGCCGGTTACCAACAAGTCGATGATGAAACTTACCTTCGACACCCTATTGATTGAGGCAAAAATGAAATCATTTATAACCATTGACGGCCGTAAAATTGGCCCAGATTTTCCACCGTATATCATTGCTGAGTTGTCTGCTAATCATAATGGTGATATCAATCGCGCCTTCCAGATTATGGAAGAGGCGAAGAAGTCTGGGGCGGATGCGATCAAGCTTCAAACCTACACTCATGAAACCATTACAATAGACTGTGATTCTGAGGAGTTTCAGATCCATGGTGGTCTATGGGGTGGTCAAACCTTGTACGAGCTTTATAAAGGAGCTCATATGCCTTGGGAATGGCATAGGCCCTTGTTTGAAAAAGCAAAAGAGTTAGGTATAACGATATTCAGCTCGCCTTTCGACTTTACAGCTGTGGATTTATTGGAGGAACTCGATGCTCCTGCCTATAAGATCGCATCGTTTGAAGTAATTGACTTACCGCTGATTAAACGAGTTGCTCAGACGGGTAAGCCAATAATTATCTCAACCGGTATGGCGAATGAAGAAGAGATTGCTGAAGCCATTAAAACCGCGAAAGATAACGGGTGCCACGAGTTAGTAGTGTTGCACTGTGTGAGTGGGTATCCGGCACCGGCTCAGCAATACAATTTAAGAACGATTGCTGATATTGCTCAGCGCTTTGATGTGTTGTCTGGCCTTTCTGATCATACGATTGACAACGCAACAGCAGTAACATCTATTGCTTTGGGCGCTTGCTTAGTAGAGAAACATGTGACGATGGATCGAAACGGTGGTGGCGCTGATGACAGCTTCTCTCTAGAGCCATCAGAGCTTAAAGCACTATGCCAAGATACGAAAACTGCTTGGCAGGCATTAGGTAAAGTCAACTATGAAAGAACTGAAGCAGAAAAAGGCAATGTGAAGTTTCGTCGCTCTTTATATGTCGTAAAAGATATTGCTAAAGGTGAGCCTATAACTTCGGAAAATGTCCGTAGTATCCGTCCTGGGTTTGGTTTGGCGCCAAAGTTTTATGAGGAAGTTATAGGAAGAACGGCAAATAATAAAATAAACTCAGGAACTCCCTTATCCTGGAGTTTATTAACTTAGAAGGCTAATTAATATTTGATAGCCTTAAAGATATTAACTCTTCGAGGCTGTCTTTATTTTTTTCTAAACTAACTAATATTTTTACGAAATTGTGGATATCGTTGTCTGGAATTAATTTATAGATATTACAATAATCCTCCATCCCCATTCCTGCTGAAGAATTAATGGAAACTATATTTACTTTATCGATACTCGAAAGTAAGTAGAGTTCCATTGGTAGTTTGTTTGATAAGAAAGTTACACCTTTTTCTTTGAGAGTTGAGTAGTCGTCTATTTCTTCTTTCGGGTGAAGTTTTAATATTGGTTCTAATCCATTCTCTCTACTTTTGGATATTATTAGGTCATAAATATCGTAAAAGAAATCATTACTAGCAAGTCTTCCTTTCAATTTATTGAATATTGGTTGCGTGGCGATGATTAATTTATCTTTATCTAGGCTCTGGGTGCTATCAAATTTAAAGCATCGATGAATATATGATATATTCTTTTTATCTCTTGATAAAATCAATCTCTCCCCTTTGTGCCTTACTGAATCCGGGAGTTTTTCTGGATGGATAACATAGATACTATCACATTTTTTCCTTTCACCGAAAACATGATAGCTAGGTGTTTGGTTCAATAAAAATCGTAAAAGCTTTTTAGATTTACTATCTATTTTATGTTCTACGTAATTTCCCATCCCATCTTCAATTAGAGAGTATGACTGTGTCAGCAATCTAAATAGTCTCGACATTTTGTTATTATCATTGAATAAGAAAAGTTTATTTATATGACCGCTTAGGTCTAAGCTGTTATTGTTTTTCTTTATTATATCTATCAAGATAGTTTTTACGAAACTAGGGACTCTCCAACCACGCATGGAAGAAAATAATATAGAACGCCCTATCAAACCAGTATCTTTTATACAGTTGACTAGCTCTTCTCTGTTCATCAAAACTAGATCTATATGGTCAGGTAACTGAGTAACATCAATTCCTTTTGGATCAACCCCTTGGAAGTCATAAAAGTAAATAATAGTCGACTGATTAGCTTCATCTTGTGCTTTATACAAGCTAAGTAATAAATGCCTTACCGTAGAGCAGATGTAAATATCTTTATGTGCCGACTTCATTGCTTCTCTCTGCTCAGTTTGAATTTTAAATTATGTAGATGACGTTGAATAGTTTCATTTAAGTTAAACCATTCACGCTTACATTTTTTGAATAAACTTCTGGTCCTGGTACGCTTTTCATATCCGATATCAGAATCAAATTTAGGGTCGTTCGTTAAACAAGGAACCTCAGTACCGTAGCATTCGACGTTATGTTTCCAAAATCTATCCATATAAATATCAACCGCCATATACCACTCCCCTGAGTTAACAAGTAACTTTTTGGCACCTGATGGTGTTAGAAAGTAGCCTGTAGCACTCATATGCCCTTTAGTGAACTTATGTATTTCAGTTGAACTGCATTGAAAGATTGAATAAGAACTAAACTGTCGGCGTTTGTTTTTAAATAACCGAATGCATTCTATATTGCTCGGTAGCTCGGATGTATCTTGTATAAAATTGACAAATGCTTCTTTGAATAGAAGAGCATCATCTTCGATAATTATGATTGGTTGATTGAGTTCAACACACTTCTGCCACAATAAATAATGACTAGCATAGCATCCCAATTGCCCAGGGCTGAGTGTTTTTGCTCTGTATGTTTGACTTAAGGAATCATTGTAAAGACTAAGTAGTCTGTGAGGAGGGGATACCCTTCCATCGATAGCAGAGAACAGTTCAAAAGGAAGAGATAATTCGCTTAATTGATGACAAATGTTCTCTTTTCTCTCTGTGGAAGATTCTAAGTTTATGACAAAGATTTTAGTCATCGGTAACTCTCTTGCATCTTGAACAAATAGGGACCAAGAATAATAAATATATAACTAAGGGTTGAGGGTGGTTAAAAGGAACGTCAGTTAACCCTGAAGTGAATAAAAGGGTTACAAAGCTGATAGTGATATATTTTTCATACTCCTCCATAAAAGTAATTTTTTTAAGAGGGTATAACAGTAATGCAATAATTAATATCAATCCTACAAAACCTGACTTTACAGCCTTATCTATAAATTGGTTATGATAATGACTCGAAGCAAAATAATATAACGAATTTGATATTGATTGTTCCTCTAATCTTTCTTTTAATATCTTTTCGTGGTGTTGCCCATGACCTAATATTGGTTTTCTTTGAATTAGACCAGGAGCTAACTCCCACATTTGTATTCTAAATCCAATAGACGTCTCATAGTTCCCTTCGTTTATCTTTTTTATTTCTTCTATAGTATTGTAATATCTATGACTTAATTTATCTTTAAATAGATAGCCACCAAAAGATAGGATTAATGTAGATGTGAGTAGTATTGATACGACTTGTGTTTTACTTTGAGGTCTTTTTATTAATCTAAATATATAAACTGTGAAAATGGTTACTGAGAAGGCGAACCAAACTCCTCGAGCTTCACTTAGTATTAGAGGGGGAATACACAGTATCAAGCTAATAAAAGGTAGCCTTTTTTCTTTTATATTTGAATTTTCAATAAGTAGAGAGAAAGCAATAGTGGCTAATAGAGCCACTATTGTCGCATAAGGTATAGGGTTGATATAGCCAGCATCACGTTCAATCCCAATATATACGTTGAAGTAAATACTATTGATACAAAGCGTGATACTACCCAAAAAAATAAGCGTTCGGATGATTTTTTTTGATAGTAACTTATAAGGGAATATTAAAAGGAATAAGGTTGAACCAATGAGGGCTCTTATCTCTCTTGAACTGGAACCGTGATAGTAATAGCTAAACATAGCGTAAATACATGTCATTAATATTAGCCAGATAAATGGAGAGCTTAAGTTGTTTTTTACTACTTTTATTTTTAATGAAAAAAGACTGATTATAATACTAACTAAAATTAATGGAATAAGCTTCTTGTCACCGCTGTCCAATACCAGCATACCTGTGAAAGCAAAAAAGTAAGGTAATAGTAAGAATGCTGTATAAATCTGCTTTTTGGTAATAATATTCATGTCGTTCAACACTAGTTAGTATAAGGGTTGGTATCATTGTCTGGACGAGTCTTAAGCAGTCTTAAGATCCACATATATTGCTCAGGTTTTTTGCTCACGTAATCTTCTATGCATTGGTTCATCATACGCGCATCCTGTTCTTCACTTCCTGTAGGGAAGGGTAACGCAGGGTAGAAGTCCAGAGTATATTTACCAGTGTTGCTATCGTATTGAGCGAATAGTGGAACAATTTTAGCCTTGCTCAGTTTAGATAATCGACCCAGACCTGAGATGGTTGCTTTTTGAGTAGCAAAGAAGTCCACAAAGACACTGTGCTCACGACCAAGATCCTCATCTGGAAGGTAATAACCTAAGTAGCCATCTCTTACAGACTTGATGAAAGGTTTTATACCGCCGCTACGGTCATAAACTCGCCCGCCGTATTGTACGCGCTGACGATGCATCAACCAGTCACTGAGCTTGTTTTTCTGAGCTTTAGCCATGGCAGACACTGGAAGATTACGCGATGCGAGTAATACTGCAGGGATGTCGATAGCCCATGTATGTGGCACTAGCAAGATAACATTCTCGCCACTATTTGTAATATCAGTTAGGTTGCTAAGACCATTAATTGACGTATTGCTTTCTAACCAATCCTTATTTTTGAGGGTTAGAGATGCAAAGCCTATCAAAAATGAGATGGATGTAACGTATGACTTATAAAGGATCTCTTCGCGCTCTTCGATTGATCGCTCAGGAAAACACATCTCAAGGTTTACACGAGCTCGGCGGTTAGCTTTATTTTTGATTTTCACGGCTTGTTTAGCCATAAATTTAGCCATAGCTAAACGAATACTATTAGGCAAAAAGCTCACTAACGAAGACAGCACTACGGCAATCCAGGTACCCCAGTATTTAGGCGCGAGAAAGCCCCATTTAAATTCAGGATTGTATGCTTTTGGGTCAAAGTCATTGCGTTGTGTGGTCATCAATACACTACAGTTTTATTAGGGGAGCGAATTATGAGCTCGTTCCTCAGGAAATGATTATATTCGTTCTTTTGTAGAATGGTAGGTCTAGTGAGAGAGCCCACCATCAAAGCAATATTTGTAGCTGATTATGCGTTAACAAGCTTCATATATTCAGCAACACCGTCAGCGACAGATTTAAACTGAATATCACAACCTGTACTGCGTAGTTTAGTTAAGTCAGCTTGGGTGAACTCTTGATAAGCGCCTTTTAAGTGCTCTGGGAATGGGATGGTTTCAATTTCTCCTTTGCCGTGATACTTGATTACGGCTTTTGCTACTTCCTCAAATGACTCTGCATTGCCGGTACCTAGGTTAAAAATGCCAGAAACGCCATTTTCTAAGAACCAGAGGTTAACGGCTGCTACATCACCAACATAAACAAAATCACGCTTAAAGGTTTCGCTGCCTGCAAACAGTTTTGGGTTCTCATCGGCGTTCATTTGGTTGTTCAGGTGGAAGGCAACGGATGCCATGCTGCCTTTGTGTTGTTCACGTGGGCCATAAACATTGAAGTATCTGAAGCCTACGATTTGTGAAAGTGTTTCGTTGTGCGCTGCTGCATCGGCTGTTAAACGACGAACATAGTTATCAAACTGTTGTTTTGAGTAACCGTATACGTTCAATGCACCTTCGTATTCGCGCTCTTCAATGAAAGTGTCAGTTTCACCGTATGTCGCAGCAGAAGAAGCATATAAAAACGGAATTTCACGTTCAACACAGTAATGAAGCAGTTCTTTTGAGTACTCATAGTTGTTAAGCATCATGTACTTGCCATCCCACTCAGTGGTCGCAGAACATGCACCCTCGTGGAAAATCGCTTCAATATGGCCGAAGTCATCGCCAGCCATTACTTGAGTTAGAAAGTCATCACGATCCATGTAATCTGTGATGTCTAGATCGACAAGGTTCTTAAACTTCTTACCGTCTTTTAAGTTGTCGACGACTAGAATATCGTTGTGGCCCGCTTCGTTGAGCGCCTTAACAATATTGCTGCCAATCATGCCAGCACCACCGGTTACGATAATCATAATTCTCTAACTCTTTTGAATACAAAACTATCACGAGTATAGCAAGGAATGGATAAGGCGGGCTAGTGGAATAATTCCCCAACTGGAGTATGATACTGTCAGTTAAATTATATATTAAATCGAGTAACCAGCTCAAAACTATAGGTATTATTATGAAAATCGCAGTCGCTGGGACAGGATATGTTGGCTTATCAAACGCAATGTTATTGGCTCAAAACCATGAAGTTGTCGCTATCGACATTGTTGAAGAAAAAGTAACAATGCTTAATAACAAGCAATCACCTATTGTCGATAGTGAAATTGAACACTTCTTATCAACGAAGGAGCTGAACTTCAAAGCAACAACCGACAAATCAGCTTACAAAGATGCCGAATTCGTGATCATTGCAACACCTACTGATTATGATCCTACAAGTAACTACTTCAATACAGCGTCTGTTGAGTCGGTTATTAAAGATGTAATGAGCATTAACCCAGATGCGGTTATGGTTATTAAGTCAACTGTTCCAGTTGGTTACACAGCTCAGATAAGGCAAGATCTTAGTTGTGAAAATGTCATGTTCTCACCAGAATTTTTGCGCGAAGGCAAAGCCCTATACGATAATTTGCACCCGTCTCGTATTATTGTTGGTGAGTGTTCGGAACGCGCTAAAGTGTTTGCCGATCTTCTTGTCGAAGGCGCGGAGAAAGATAACATCGATGTTTTGTTCACCAACTCAACCGAAGCTGAAGCGGTAAAACTTTTTTCTAATACTTACCTAGCAATGCGTGTTGCATATTTCAACGAGCTTGATTCTTACGCTGAAGCTCATGATTTGGACTCTCGTCAGATCATTGAGGGTGTGGGCTTAGATCCTCGAATTGGCAATCACTACAACAATCCTTCGTTTGGTTATGGTGGCTATTGTCTTCCGAAAGATACCAAACAACTATTAGCCAACTACCAAGATGTACCAAATAACATTGTTGGTGCTATTGTTGACGCTAACCGTACCCGTAAAGATTTTATTGCGGACTCAATCATCAAGCGTTCTCCTAAAGTGGTCGGCATTTATCGCTTGATCATGAAGGCAGGTTCGGACAACTTCCGTGCTTCTTCAATTCAAGGGATCATGAAGCGCTTGAAAGCTAAAGGTATCGAAGTTGTTGTGTTTGAACCGGTATTGAAAGAAGAGCATTTTTTTAACTCGAAAGTCTATTCTGATCTTGCTGAGTTCAAAGCGGTATCCGATGTGATTGTTTCTAATCGAATGGTAGAAGAGATCGCAGACGTGGCAGACAAGGTTTACACTCGAGATCTGTTTGGTAGTGATTGATTTGGTTCTATTTTAGCTAGCGCTAATTAGACCAGATGTTAACAGCTCGATCTATCTGTTTAGTGGCGATATACTGAACCACTAAACGGATAGGGATACTAATAAATAATGAAAACACGTGACAAGATTGTTTACGCTGCTTTAGAGCTTTTTAACGAGCACGGTGAGCGTAGTATTACGACTAATCATATCGCTGACCACATCGAGATCAGCCCTGGTAACCTCTATTACCACTTTCGTAACAAGCAAGAAATTGTCCGTGATATCTTTACTCTCTATTCTACTGAATTGCTTGAAAGGTTCACTCCAATCCAAGGTCAGAAAGAAAGTCTGACGCTATTGAAGCACTACTTAGATTCTATATTCACTTTGATGTGGAAGTACCGATTCTTCTACGCAAACCTTCCTGAAATTTTGTCTCGTGACGAGCAACTTCATCTCGATTACATGGCTGTTCAAGAGAGGTTGCAAACTAACCTTGTCGATATTATGAGGGCTTTCGTTGACTTGAATTTGCTGAAAGCGACAGATTCAGAGATGAAGTCGATGGTGACTTCCCTTCACTTGATCGCATCGGGCTGGTTGGCTTATCAATCTGCAATGTCCCCAAAAGCGCAAATAACGGAACAGGTGGTCCATCAAGGTATGTTGCAGATGATCGCTACCGTTAAACCAATTGCAACCGCGCAAGGTTTTGAACAGCTGACATTATTGGAAGATGGCGTAAGGGCGTTGAACTCTAAATAGAATGATGCGAGTAAGCTAGATTCGAGATTCCAAGAATAGGGAAGGCTCTAGTCGTGGTATGTGTATAGCAACGTCATTCCCTACAGCGAGGAACGAGCGTGATAGGGAATCTATCTGTTGCCTATGAGGCTAGTAGTGTCACAGCGAGATTCCAGATATTTCGTACCTCAATTCTGGAATGACGAAGTCTAAGATAGACGAATACAGATCTTTTCAACGAGTTAATTTGTATTTCTAATTTCGATTACTCGAATCCCGCGACTTCTCTTGAGCTCTTCGTATCTCGGTTACTCGAATCCCGTATCTGCTTTTACCTAACCAACCAACTCTTTGGGTTTTGAGCTTGGCTGTTCCTGCGGATTTCAAAATATAGGGATGGGCGGGTTTGACCACCAGTATCACCCGCAAGGGCAATCGCTTCACCGGCTTTCACTTTATCGCCTTCCTTCTTGAGTAGTGCTTGGTTAAAGCCATAAAGCGTCATGTCACCTTTACCGTGATCAAGAAGGACTACTAAGCCATAACCTCGCAGGTACTCAGCAAATACAACGGTGCCTGAGTAAACAGATTTAACCTGCTGACCATATTTGGCATTGATTACCATCCCTTTCCAATTAACTTGTCCGGTTTGGCGTGAACCGTAGTTATGCAGAACTTTTCCTTTGATTGGCCAAGGTAGTTTTCCTTTACGTTTTGCTAAGCCATCCATAGGCACCGCGTTACGTCTTTCTCGAGCGGCTTTCTCTGCTTTGGCGATCTCCGCTTTGAGGCGAGTCTCATTACGCTGTAGCTCGGCTAAGTAATTTTTATCACCTGAGATGTTTTTCTTTATACTGCCAACGGTTTTCTTACGCTGCGTTTGAGTCTGGGCTAATTTATCGCGCTTTGTTGTCTGTTGTTTTAACAGAGTCACAATTTGCTCTTGTTCAAGTTGGCGCTGCTTATGGCTTTCTTCTAACTCAAGTTGTGTTTGTTCAATTGTTTTGATTGTTGCAGAACGGGCTTTAGCAAGATGTTGGTAGTAATGGCTGATGCGATCTTCTTCGACACCCGTGTTGAGAATGTGGGATGAGGCTTTAGCACGACTTGTCATGTAGTAAGTTTGGATCAGTTGTTCCAACTTATCGGTATGAACTTTTTTCTGAGTGGTAAGTGCTTTGATCTTAGCATCTAAGCTAGCAATATTTGCATTCGCCGTATTAAGCTGCTTTTTACTGTCTTGGATCGCTTTCTCCAGTGCAGCGATAGACAGCTCTTGTTTCTTGAGACTTGCTTGTAGGCTATCGAGTTTCTTTTGCTGTGAGGAGAGGGCCTTTTGTTGGCGAGATATCTCGCTTGATACGCCTTTTAATTCACCTTGAGATGCGGCAAATGACGATATTGATAAAAGCGCAGTACTGAGGCTGGCTGATATAAGAAGAGTTCGGCTGATAGCTCGAATATGTTTCATCATTATCGTCATTTAGTTGTATTCATCTGCTCTTAATTTTTCGAATTTCGCTGAATCGAATCCATACTTGCTTTGGCTCGATTACTCGAACACCGCATTTGCTTTTAATTTCTTTGCATCTCGGTTATTCGAACCCCGTATCTGCTTTTAATCTCTTCGTATCTCGATACTCGAATCCCGTTACTGCTGTTTCTTATATCCCATCACCATGGATAAAGCTTTGTGAGCGACCATTGAACCCTTGGTCCATATCAAGAGAAGGCTTATCTGTCTTTGGCTTACCAACAATCTTAGCGGGAACACCCGCGACCGTAGTATGTGGTGGTACAGCTTGTAGTACCACAGAACAAGAACCAATCTTAGCGCCTTCACCTACTTCAATGTTGCCGAGTATTTTCGCACCAGCACCAATCATCACGCCTTCACGGATTTTAGGGTGACGGTCACCGCCTTCTTTACCGGTACCGCCGAGAGTAACATCTTGAAGGATGGATACGTCGTTTTCGACTACCGCCGTTTCACCGATAACAATACCAGTCGCGTGGTCGAGCATGATAGCTTTGCCGATACGTGCTGCAGGGTGGATATCCACTTGGCATGCGACTGAAATTTGGTTCTGCAGGTAAGTGGCAAGTGCAATACGCCCTTGCTTCCATAACCAGTTAGCGACGCGATAACCTTGCAGTGCGTGATAGCCTTTAAGGTAAAGCAATGGCATAGAGTACATTTCTACAGCCGGGTCTCGAGTAACTGTCGCGCAGATATCACAAGCGGCCGCATCAATGATTGAGTCATCTTCTTCAAACGCTTGCTCAACCACTTCACGTACAGCCATTGCCGGCATCGAAGCCGTCTTTAACTTGTTAGCAAGAATGTAGCTGAGTGCAGCCCCTAGGCTTTCATGGTTGATAATCGTGGCATGGTAAAAACTCGCAAGCATAGGTTCTTGCTCAGACTGCTGTCGAGCTTCTTTTACAATGCATTGCCAAACTTTTTGTTGTTCACAGTGTTTCATTTTTCCATCCATTTTTAAGGGGCTGATGCGAGTGACGAGATGAGAGTTTCTAAGAGCTATAAGAACAGAAGCGAGTAACGAAAGCTGCCCTCACTAAGCGCCCAGTTGCTCTTACTCTTTTCGCTTCTCGTTTACTCGAATTCCGCATCTGCTCTTATTATCTTTCTGACTTCTTATCGCGAGCAAGCAGATCTTGCGCAGCTAAGTGTGCGTCCTTTCCTTGATACAGCACTTGGTAAATTTGTTCAACAATCGGCATCTCAACGCCCATACGTTCTGATAGTAACCAAACTTCTTTAGTGTTGCGATAACCTTCGACCACTTGGCCAATTTCTTCTTGTGCGGTATCAACATCTTTACCGGAACCTAACGCTAAACCGAAGCGTCGGTTACGCGATTGGTTGTCGGTACATGTCAGTACTAGGTCACCAAGTCCCGCCATACCCATAAAGGTCTCTGGTTGTGCACCAAGAGCTGCACCCAATCGACTCATCTCAGCTAAGCCACGGGTAATCAACGCTGTACGTGCATTGGCACCGAAGCCAATACCATCCGACATGCCAGCGCCAATCGCGATAACGTTTTTAACTGCACCACCAAGCTGCATACCAATGAAATCCGAGTTTGCGTATACGCGGAAAGTTTTGCCACAGTGAATTTTTTCTTGCAGCTCTTCTAAGAAAGTCTCATCTGGTGAAGCGACTGAAATAGCGGTCGGCATACCCATCGCAAGTTCTTTGGCGAAAGTAGGGCCAGATAGAACCGCTAGAGAGTAATGCTCACCAAGCACATCGTGTGCGACATCTTTAAGTAGTCGGCCTGTTTCTGGTTCTAGACCTTTCGTTGCCCAGCAGATTCGAGAATTTGCTGACAAATGAGGCTTTAGGCTATTTAAGACGATGCCAAACACGTGGCTAGGAACGACGACCAGGAGATCACGACTGGCTGTCACTGCTTTCTCTAGGTCTGACTCGATGATCAGGCTTTCTGGAAAATCGATATTAGGAAGAAACTCATTATTTGCTCGTTCAGATTCAAGGTGCGCCATGTGGATAGGGTCATGTCCCCAAAGAACAACGTTTGCACCGTTACGCGCTAGAGATATTGCTAAAGAAGTTCCGTAAGAACCAGCGCCAATGACCGTCATGGCGATTTCTTTGCCGTAAGCGTCTGCCGTGTTAGTCGGGCGAGTTGTGTCTGTCATGCTTCCACCTAAAAATAATGAGGGAAATAGAAGAATTCTGGAAAAGCTTCCTAATAGTCAGAAGGCTTTCTATCTTAGTACAGTGTAAAGAAAAAATGCACATCGCAGAAGTTACGATGTGCATTTAAGAGTTAACTAGCGTTTGAAACGTTAGGGTTAAGTTCTACTTTGAGACTTAAGCC
This sequence comes from Vibrio sp. Isolate22, assembly GCF_022398115.1. Lineage (NCBI taxonomy): Bacteria > Pseudomonadati > Pseudomonadota > Gammaproteobacteria > Vibrionales > Vibrionaceae > Vibrio > Vibrio sp. Isolate22. Next base: position 25,009 of record NZ_JAKEUW010000043.1, read on the forward strand.
TGCTCGCCTTCAGCTTGTTGAGCTTGGTTCTGTAGGTAGTTCATGAACAAAGCATCGAAGTTTACAGGTGCTAGGTTCAGTTGTGGGAACGTACCTTTAACCACTAGGCTAGAGATTGTTTCACGAGCGTATGGGAATAGGATGTTCGGGCAGAATGCGCCTAGGCAATGTGCTAGTTGGCCCGCTTCCATTTCGCTTGCAGAGAAGATACCACCTTGCTGAACTTCACAAAGGAATGCAGTGTCGTCTGCGTTCTTCACAGTAACCGTTAGGCGTAGGATTACTTCGTAAACACCTTGACCAAGTTCGCGGCTTTGAGTGTCTAGGTCCAGTTTTACATCTGGATTCCACTCTTTTTGAAACATGTCTGGAGAGTTTGGCGCTTCGAAAGATACGTCTTTTAGGAAGATACGTTGGATTGCGAAGTTCTGTTGTGCGTCTTGTTGTGCTGCTTCAGCCATTTTCTTGTCCTTAAAAATTTAAATTAGGCTTTATTCACTATATTTGTCGAACAAAGCCCGAAAGTTTGTTGGTTAGGTCAGCTTACTTTTTGCCTTTTACTAAAGGTAGGTTAGCTTCGCTCCAAGCCACTAGGCCACTTTTCAGCACGCTTACGTTTTCGAAGCCTGCTTTAACTAACAAGTTAGCGCTTTCTTGAGCGGTTTGACCTGTTTTGCATACTACGATGATTGGGTCTGCTTTACGGCTTTCAAGGCTGCCTAGGTTATTTGATTTGATGTCTGACGGTAAAATGTGAAGTGCGTCAGTAATATGGCCCTTTTTGAACTCATCTTTAGTACGAATATCAACCACAACACCGTTTTCACGGTTAATCAGTTGTGTGGTTTGCGCAGCCGTGATCTCTTTGTAGGCTGCATTTGATGTTTTGATTACGTTCGCAATGATGGCAACAACCAAGCCAACCCATACGATGGCTAAAATCATATTCTCTTGAACAAATGGAACTAACTCTTGCATGTATTGAACTCTTATTCGTTATTGGGCAGAAAATTATAGGGTAGGAGTATAGCGAGATTTGGAGTTTAGTGTACATAGAGAACTCTATTTTTGAACAATACAAAGAACAAAGTTTAAGGATTTTTTTGATTATATTTCCAGTTACATAGATAATGGCTACATTTACATTTTTAACTTTAGATGCGTAGTGTGGTTTTCGCTTTGTGGCCAAAGGGCGGTAGCGTACTTGGAATAAACCACCATCCTTTCTAAGTTTATGATTTTTTAGGAGTTTGTGTGAAGATATTAGTTACTGGTGGAGCAGGTTTTATTGGCTCTGCCGTTATTCGCTATATTATAAGCAATACATCTGACAGCGTAATCAACGTTGATAAGCTCACTTACGCTGGTAATTTAGAGTCGTTAGTTGAAGTTGAATCTAGTGAACGTTACGTGTTTGAGCGAGTGGATATCTGTAATCGTTCAGCACTTGATCGTGTTTTTGCAGAGCATAAACCGGATGCAGTAATGCACTTAGCCGCAGAGTCGCATGTTGACCGCTCTATCACTGGCCCCGCTGCATTCATTGAAACGAACGTAGTTGGAACATATACGTTATTGGAAGCGACGCGCGAGTACTGGAATAAACTTGAAGATCAAGCGAAAGCAGAGTTTCGCTTCCACCATATCTCTACAGACGAAGTTTATGGTGACCTTCCTCACCCAGATGAGGTCCCTGAAGGAACTGAGCTCCCAATGTTCCTGGAGACGACATCTTATGAGCCATCTAGTCCTTACTCGGCTTCAAAAGCATCAAGTGACCATTTGGTGCGTGCGTGGCTTCGTACTTATGGCCTGCCAACTATTGTTACTAATTGCTCAAATAACTATGGCCCTTACCATTTTCCTGAAAAATTGATTCCACTGGTTATTCTTAACGCTCTAGAAGGAAAAGACCTTCCTATTTACGGTAAAGGTGATCAAATTCGTGACTGGCTGTTCGTTGAAGATCATGCAAGAGCTCTCTATAAAGTCGTGACCGAAGGTAAAGTAGGCGATACTTATAATATCGGTGGTCATAACGAAAAGAAAAACATTGACGTTGTGAATACGATTTGTGACATCCTTGACGCGCTAGTACCAAAAGAGACTAAATACGCAGAGCAAATCACCTATGTTCAAGACCGTCCTGGTCATGATCGTCGCTATGCTATCGACTCATCTAAGATGCAACGTGAATTAGGTTGGACGCCAGAGGAGACGTTCGAGACAGGTCTTCGTAAGACAGTTCAATGGTACCTAGATAACTCCAAGTGGTGTCAAAACGTGCAAGATGGTAGCTATCAACGTGAACGTCTAGGTGTCATGGCAGGAGATAAATAATGAAAGGTATTGTATTGGCTGGTGGTTCAGGCACTCGTTTATATCCACTTACGCGTGGAGTGTCGAAACAATTACTGCCTATCTACGACAAACCAATGGTGTTTTATCCAGTTTCAACATTAATGCTCGCTGGTATTAAAGATATTTTGATTATCACGACGCCGGAAGACAATGCGGGCTTCCAGCGTCTCCTTGGTGACGGCTCTGATTTCGGTATTAACCTTGAATATGCAGTCCAACCAAGTCCTGATGGTTTAGCTCAAGCGTTCATCATCGGTGAGGAGTTTATTGGTGATGACAGTGTGTGTTTAGTTCTGGGCGACAACATCTTCTATGGTCAATCATTTTCACAAACTTTACAGAATGCAGCTTCAAGAGAGTGCGGCGCCACCGTGTTTGGCTATCAAGTTAAAGACCCAGAGCGCTTCGGTGTCGTTGAGTTTGATGAAGATATGAAAGCGATATCTATCGAAGAGAAACCGGAAATTCCAAAATCTAACTATGCAGTGACTGGTTTGTATTTCTACGATAATCGTGTGGTGGAAATGGCCAAGCAAGTTAAGCCATCTCACCGTGGAGAATTAGAAATTACAACGCTTAATGAGATGTACCTTAATGATGGCTCGCTGAGCGTAGAGTTACTTGGTCGTGGTTTTGCTTGGTTAGATACAGGTACACATGAGAGTCTTCATGAGGCCTCTTCCTTTGTACAAACAATCGAACATGTTCAAGGTTTAAAAGTCGCTTGTTTAGAAGAAATAGCATGGCGTAATGGTTGGCTGAGTGATGAACAAGTACTGACCTTGGCTAAGCCAATGATGAAAAATGAGTACGGCCAGTATCTGACTCGTTTAGTCAATGAAAAGAAGAAGGCAATGGTTTAATGCGTGTATTAATTACAGGTTGTCATGGCCAGGTAGGTACCTGTCTAACCGAACAGCTAAATCAAGATGAAAATACGACAATATTGGCACTGGATAGAGAACATCTAGATATCACGAACCAAGATAGTGTTAACGCAGTTGTTTCTGAATTTCAGCCGGCCATAATTATTAACGCAGCTGCACATACTGCAGTTGATAAAGCGGAAGAAGAAGTTGACCTCTCTTATGCGATAAATCGTGATGGTCCCAAGTATCTAGCACAAGCCGCGCAAACCATTGATGCGGTAATTTTGCACATCTCTACAGACTATGTCTTTGAAGGTAATAAAGTAGGTGACTATATCGAGACAGATACGACAAACCCCCAAGGTGTTTACGGTGAAAGTAAACTGGCTGGGGAAATTGCTGTTGCACAGTCATGTGAAAAGCACATTATTCTTCGTACCGCGTGGGTTTTTGGCGAGAGCGGTAATAATTTTGTGAAAACTATGCTGCGCTTAGGTCAGACTCGAGACGCGTTGAATATTGTCGGTGACCAGTTTGGTGGACCTACATTTGCTGGTGATATTGCAAGTACATTGATTCAAATCGCGAAACGTATTACTCAAGGAAGTGAGGTTGAATATGGTGTTTATCACTATTCGGGGTTGCCTCATGTCAGCTGGTTTGATTTCGCTGACGCGATTTTTGATGTTGCTGTTAAAAAAAAGGTTCTTGAGAGCAAGCCGACCCTAACAAGTATTACTACAGACCAATATCCAACACCGGCCAAGCGTCCAAGCAACTCTCGCTTAAGCAACGATAAAATTATGGCAAGCTTTTCCATTGAAGCTAGTGATTGGAAGGCAGCTTTAAACAATATTCAAGCGTACACCGGGTAATAAAATGAAAGTAATCGATACACGCATTCCTGATGTAAAAATTATAGAGCCAAGTGTGTTTGGTGATGAGCGTGGTTTCTTTATGGAAACCTGGAATCAAAAGCAATTTGAGGAGTTAGTGACGGGCAAGCCGACACAATTTGTGCAAGATAACCACTCCAAGTCGAAAAAAGGTATTTTACGAGGTTTGCATTATCAAACAGAAAATACCCAAGGCAAGTTGGTTCGAGTGGTGTCAGGTGAAGTGTTTGACGTAGCCGTTGACATTCGTAAGGGCTCACCGACGTTTGGCCGATGGGTAGGGGAGTATTTATCTGCAGAAAACAAACGACAGTTATGGGTGCCTGAAGGATTTGCTCATGGTTTCTATGTAACAAGTGATGAAGCCGAATTTGTATATAAATGCACGGACTACTATAATCCCAAAGCCGAACTTTCTATCAGATGGGACGATGAAAGCATTGCTATTGAGTGGCCATTACAAAATAACCCCATGCTTTCGCTAAAAGATAGCAATGCTTTTTCTCTCGTTGAAGCAGTTAAGCTAGGTAGTTGTTTATGAAGTACACTATTGAGATTCAGCCAGCAGGTGTTAAGTATCAGAGTGAGGGAAACCTATTAGATGATGCTTTATCTGCCTCACTGCCGATAGAACACAGTTGCAAAACTGGAGACTGTGGAGTGTGCTCTGCCGAAGTTATTGATGGCTTGGTTGAAAATGAAAAGGGGGATGTCGTAACTTCAGGTTATATATTGACTTGCCAATCTAGAGCGAAGTCAGATATTGCTTTGAAAGCTAACTATTATCCAGAGCTTGTTAATATCAAACAACAAACAATCCCTTGTAAAGTGGCGAGTGTTGAGTTAGTTACCGAAGATATTATTTTAATTAAGTTTCGATTCCCTCCGACTGTTAAATTTAATTATTTGCCAGGTCAGTATATAGACTTAAATTATAACGGTGTGAAGAGAAGTTATTCAATTGCCAATGCAAAATCGGATTTAAAAGAACTTGAACTTCATATTAGACAAGTTGCAAATGGTAAAATGTCCGAGTTATTGTTTAATGGTCTTAAAGAAAATCAATTGATGCGAATGGAAGGACCCAAGGGCACTTTTTTCGTAAAAGACAATAATAAAACATTGGTGTTGTTGGCTACGGGGACTGGTATTGCACCAATAAAAGCCATAGTGGAAGAGCTAGTTGCAAAAAAAGATAAACGTGATGTGCATATTTATTGGGGTATGCAGTATGAAAAAGAACTTTATTGTAATGAATTGATAGAGCTAGCTCAGAGAAATGAACATATTTCTTTTACGCCTGTGTTATCGCGTGAAACTACGGCCCCTGATGGGGGCGAATTGGGGTATGTTCAAAATAAAGTGATTAAAGATTTTGATTCGTTTGATAATATCGAAGTTTATGCTTGTGGTTCTATTCGTATGATAGAGGAAGCAAAATCTCTATTATTACAACATGGTCTTCCGGAAAATTCATTTTTTTCTGATGCATTCACACCTGCAAAATAAGTTTAAAGTTAGTTGGAGTATATAATGAAAGCAGTCATCTTAGCTGGTGGTTTAGGAACTCGCTTAAGCGAAGAAACATCGGTAAAACCTAAACCTATGGTTGAAATCGGTGGTAAGCCAATTTTATGGCATATTATGAAGCAATATTCAGCCCATGGTGTGAATGACTTTATTATTTGTTGTGGTTATAAAGGTTATGTAATTAAAGAGTATTTTGCTAACTATTTCTTACACATGTCAGATGTGACCTTTGATATGAAAAATAACGAAATGAAAGTACACAGAAAGCGTGCTGAACCTTGGACTGTTACTTTAGTTGATACTGGGGATAATTCAATGACAGGAGGCCGTTTAGGTCGTGTTGCTGAGTATCTCAAAGATGAAGAAGCATTTTGCTTTACATATGGTGATGGTGTTGGTGATATCGATATTACAAAAACTATTGAGTTTCACAAGGCACATGGCAAAAATGCCACACTAACAGCAACCTTCCCCCCAGGGCGATTTGGTGCATTAGATATTACTGAAGGTCAAGTTAGCAGTTTTAAAGAAAAGCCTAAAGGTGACGGTGCGATGATCAATGGTGGCTTCTTTGTTTTATCTCCTGAAGTGTTGAAGTTAATTGATGGTGACAGCTGTACGTGGGAGCAATATCCATTGAAAAAACTAGCAGAGGATAATCAGCTAATGGCATATGAACACCATGGTTTTTGGCAGCCGATGGATACCTTGCGTGATAAAGTATATCTAGAAGAATTGTGGCAGGAAGGAAATGCCCCTTGGAAAGTTTGGAAGTAAATTATGACCCCTCAATTTTGGCAAGGAAAAAAAGTATTTATCACAGGGCATACCGGATTTAAAGGTGGCTGGTTATCGTTATGGCTTCAACAAATGGGAGCCATCGTAAAAGGTTACTCTTTACCTGCACCGACTACACCTAGTTTATTTGAAGAAGCTCAGGTTTGGTCGGGAATGTCTACGGAAGAAGGCGATATTCGTGATTTTACTCACTTGCGTCAGGTTATTCATGACTTTAAGCCTGAGATCGTATTTCACATGGCAGCCCAACCATTGGTTCGTCTATCATATGACGAGCCTATTGAAACTTATTCAACGAATGTGATGGGTACAGTTTATCTTCTTGAAGCTGTTAAGCAGGTTGGAGGAGTAAAAGCGGTTATAAATATTACTTCCGATAAGTGCTATGAAAACCGTGAATGGGTATGGGGTTATCGTGAAAATGAGCCAATGGGTGGATATGATCCATATAGTAATAGTAAAGGTTGTGCTGAATTGGTAGCGTCTTCATACCGTCAATCTTTTTTTAACAAGGACGACTATGAACAGCACGGTTGCGCATTAGCATCGGTTCGCGCTGGTAATGTTATTGGTGGCGGTGATTGGGCAGAGGATCGATTGATACCTGACATGCTGAATGCATTTTCTGATAGTAAAAAAGTGGAGATTCGCAGCCCTCATGCAATTAGACCATGGCAACACGTGTTAGAACCTCTTTCTGGTTACATTACAATTGCAGAACACTTGTATGAGCAAGGACCAGAATTTGCTGAAGGGTGGAATTTCGGTCCAAAGGAAGAAGATGCAAAACCTGTTGAGTGGATTGTTGAGCGATTAACACAACTATGGGGAGAAGGTGCTGAGTGGTACTTGAGTGAAGAAAATCACCCCCATGAAGCGCACTATTTAAAATTAGACTGTTCAAAAGCGAAAATGCGATTGAATTGGCAACCTGTGTGGGATTTAAGCACAACCTTAGATAAAATCGTGAACTGGCAAAAAGCATGGCTCAATAAAGAAGACATGAAAGAATACACGATAAATGAAATTAAAGAATACATGACAGCAAGAGTAGGTAAGTAAAATGTCCAAAGAGCAATTAAGAAGTCAGATCGCTGAACTTGTTGAACAATACGCGGCACTGCAATATGCCCCTCAAGAATTTATCGGAGGTAAAAGCGTCGTTCCTCCATCTGGTAAGGTATTGGGAGCAAAAGAGTTACAGCTAATGGTCGAAGCATCTCTAGATGGTTGGCTGACAACTGGTCGTTTTAATGATGCTTTTGAAAAACGTCTAGGAGAATACCTTGGTGTACCATATGTATTAACGACAACATCTGGCTCTTCGGCAAACCTTTTAGCATTAACAGCATTAACATCACCAAAGCTTGGAGAACGTCAGTTAAAGCCGGGCGATGAGGTGATTACTGTCGCTGCTGGCTTCCCTACAACAGTAAACCCAACCATTCAAAATGGTTTAGTACCTGTATTTGTGGATGTTGATATCCCTACGTATCAAATTCAGCCAGAAATGATTGAAGCTGCAGTTACAGAAAAAACTAAAGCAATAATGGTAGCTCATACCCTTGGTAATGTATTCGACTTAACGGAGGCTCGTCGCGTAGCTGACAAGTACAACCTTTGGTTAATCGAAGACTGTTGTGATGCATTAGGTTCAACCTACAATAACAAGATGGTTGGTACGTTTGGTGATATCTCAACAGTAAGTTTTTATCCTGCTCACCATATTACTATGGGAGAAGGTGGTGCAGTATTTACGAAGGACAACGAACTTCGTAAGTTAATTGAATCTTTCCGTGACTGGGGACGAGATTGCTACTGTGCACCTGGTTGTGATAACACATGTAAAAAGCGTTTTGACATGCAGCTTGGTTCCCTTCCTCAAGGCTATGATCATAAATACACATACTCACATCTAGGTTATAACTTAAAAATCACCGATATGCAGGCAGCTTGTGGTCTAGCACAAATGGATCGTGTTGAAGATTTAGTTCAAAAACGTAAAGATAATTATGCTTATCTTAGAGATGGGCTAACTAGTTGTGAAGAGTTCATTATATTGCCAGAGGCTACAAAAAACTCAGATCCATCGTGGTTTGGTTTCCCTATCACGATTAAAGAGGGTTGCGGTATTGAACGTGTAGACCTGCTCAAGTTTATGGATCAATATAAGATTGGTACTCGCTTATTATTTGCAGGTAACTTAACTCGTCAACCATACTTCGAAAACATTGAATATCGTGTGGTAGGTGATTTAACCAACACTGACTTGATTATGAATAATACATTTTGGATTGGTGTGTACCCTGGCTTAGATGAGAATCACTTGGACTTTGTTATCGAAAAATTTGAAGAATTTTTTGGTTTGAATTTCTAAAGTTCAGTTTAGGGAGAGTATAAGTGAAAGCTCTAATTTATGGTGGTACAGGGTTCATTGGTCAGCACCTAGTTAATGCTCTGTTAAAGCAAGGTTATGATGTTGGGTGTGTAACTCGATATCCAAAGCAAGACCAGATGGTGAAATATTATGATTTTAGCGATAGTGCAGAATATATAATAAATGAATTTCAACCTGATGTAATATATTATCTTTCTGCGAGCTATAGCAAAAGCAGTATTGAAGATATTGTAAATGTAAATATTACAGCACCTATCAATATACTTGAGTATTTAAGTAGTCATAGCAAAAATACTAAGTTTATTTATGCTGGAACTTACTGGCAATTTGGAGATGCTGATAATGCTGGCGTACCGATTGACTTATACTCTTCATCTAAAAAAGCGATGGAGTCTTTCTTTGATTACTATAATACCTACAAAGGAATGTCGTGTATTGAGGTGGTATTTTATGGCACCTTTGGAGTTGATGACAACCGAGGAAAAATACTAGATAAACTATTAGACGCATTTAAAAGTGGAAAATGTATTGATACCACGGAAGGTGATCAAGAGCTAAACTTAGTTGATGTGGAAGATATTGTGATAAATCTTATCAAATTATCTAAACTTAGTGAGTGTTCCAAATATCAATTGAAGTCTGATGAAAACTACAGCTTAAAAACCATAGTCGACATTATCAATAACTATGGTGATTTTCATGTTAATTATGGTGCTATACCATATAGAGAAGTGGAACTGATGAAAATTTCTAGTTGTAATCGATACAAAGAAATAATTGTTAAAGACAAAATTGTTTCTTATATTGATAGTCAACTGGAAAATAAAAATGTTAAGTAAACTCATCAAACATTTAGATATTGACACAATTATGGTTTTCTTTGACAAAATAATTGCGTCAATTAAGGGACCGTTAAGTGTTATTTGTGTATTATTTTTTTTGGATCCCAACCAGCAAGGGTTATGGTATACATTTATAAGTTTATCGGCATTAGTTGGTTTAGCAGAGATGGGGTTTACAACTGTAGTTAGCCAATATATAAGCCACGAATATGCTAAAGTACGCCTAAGAAATGGTTTTGTTATATTTAATAGAAACAATCGAGAGTTGTTTGCTATTATATCTTACGCTTTAAAACTATATTTCATAATTATACCTGTAGCAGTTATTGGATTAATTATAGTTGGTTATAATTTTTTCGATAATGAGAGTTCTTGGATAATTTTCGTGTGGGTTGCATATTCTATTTCTTCTGGGATTAATCTACTTAGCGTATTATTGATATATATATATCGAGGAATGGATAAAGTCGCAATAGTCCATAAAATTCGAGCATTTAGTAATATTCTTTATATCACAACACTACCAATATTCTTGAGTTTAGGCTTTGGACTTTCTTCTTTACCTGTAATCATGATACTGATGGTGCTGTTAATATGTGTAATGCTGTATTATGTAGACACTAAATTTTGGGTTCAACTATACAGAGATAGAAATAGGCCTGTAAAATTTAACAGTCAAGAGCTTAAAAACCTTCAAATTAAATATGCTGTCAGCTTTTTTTCAGGTTACTTCATGTTTAACATATTTGTTCCTTTAGTCTATAAATATCAAGGCTCGCAATTAGCGGGGCAGCTTGGCTTGACATTAACAGTAGTAAGAACAATTTCTACCTTTTCATACGCCTGGTTAGAGTCAAAACTTCCTTATTTTAACATTTTAATTTCTAAGGGAGAGTTAATAAAATTCAGAGATGAATTTAAAAAGAAATTTCAGTTATCTGGCGCAACATTTATTTTTGGTATGGTAGCTATCGCTTTACTATATTATGCATCTAATTATTATAGTTTATATAATGATAGAGTAGTATCTCTAGAAATATTTTCTTCTATACTTGGTATAGAAGTTGGGGTATACATTATGTCTTGTTATGCGATTTATGTCAGAGCACATAAAGTAGAGCCGTTCCATTATATATCCTTAATATCAGCTATAATTATTGCTGCAATTGCATTTAGTTTGATAAAGTCGAACAATATAGAAGGTGCATTCTATTATATAGCTTTAGTCTATTGGCTTTTTATCGTCCCATTTTTCTATATTGTAGGAAAAGTAAAAATTAGAAAGAGAAACCATGCTGTCAATTGCAATTATCACAAAAAATAGGGAAAGAATATTATGCGATGTTTTATCGCATAATTTAAAAGTAGCAAATAGATTAGGTTTACGTGTACAAGTACATAACAATGCTTCGACAGATATGACTAGTCATTCGCTCCAAACAATGCAGGGTGAATACTCTAATTTAGATGTTATTAATCATATTGATGATCTTGGATATGATCGTAATTATTTACGAGCAATGAAGTCTTCAGAAACTGAATATACTTGGGTAATAGGCGATGCTAGCTATATTGATCAGCAAGCACTGAAAATAGCATTAGATATTTTAAATAAAAGTAATGGTCTTGTCTTATCATTCAATAATTTTTCTCGCGTTAAAGGGAAAGTTGTACCACCCGAAATTAGCACTCGCGAATATTTATCAGGTGTTGGCTGGCATTTGACATTGATTGATACAACAATTTGGCCAACCAAGATATTTAATCTGTTAGACCTTGATAAATATAATGGATGTAATTTAATTCAATTGGCATCACATTTAGAAATTCTAAAACAAGGTAGCGGACAACATTTTTGGTTACCTTACTCCGCGATGCAGAATACTGACGTCAGGAAGCATAGTTATTGGTATGAGCATGCGATTGATATTTGGTGTGTTAGATTTTTGAGTATGCTTAAATCCGTGGATGACGAGCAGGTCGGCAAGATTCTATTACATACAATTAGACAACATAATAACAAATCTGGCGTGTTTGGGATTACTAGCCTTTTAAGGATAAGAGCAGCTAATGGGATAGGATGCAAGAAGTTTTTTGGAAACTTGGAGGTTTTACGTCAAACTACAGATAAGAAAACGCTAGCTATCCTATTTCTTTCTTGTTTTATTCCTAGAAAGACATATTCGTTTTTAAGAAAATTAAAAATACTTTTTAATCGTGAATCTAAGTTATGAAATCCTCGTCGAAAAATCAGTACTTTTACTTTTCTATATATCTAGTTCTACTATATGTAATTCCATTTTCTTCATTTCTTCTAGCTCCATTTGGGCGTGACTTTTTTGAATATTCCTGGGCTTTTGAAAATATCGATTTAACACGATTTGAACCGTTATTTAAACTTTACTTTTCAATGAGCTATCAATCGGGCATTAACTTATTATTAGTTTGGTTTTTTACGGCTATAATTTGCTTGTCCTCTAAGTTTTACATTGTATATAAAGTATCAAGTAATGAAATTATAAGACTTATATTTATTATATCTTACGTTGGATCTTTCTTTTTATTACATGAGCTTACTCAGATCAGGCTTGCTATCGGTCTTACTTTTGCCTTAGCTGCTATATATCAGTTGTCAAAGGGAAATTATACATTTTATTTATTTTTACTCTTAATATCTTGTTTGTTCCATTTGAGTCTTATTGTTCTTTTTCCAATCTTTATTCTATATAAGTTAGAAGCACGATATGGCTTAAGTAAAGTTATTCTTCTAATGGCAACTGGATGTATAGCCCTTTTAAGCTTTTCTGGTATGCTTACTGAGTTAGTATATATAATACGACCTTCAGCCAAAGGTTACCTTGAAAATTGGCACGCGTACAAAGTTGAATACTTTTCGTTGAGCCATTCTCTATCTTACGGCTTTTGCTTTTTTTCCTGGCTATATGTTAAAGAACAGAAAGTACATGTCAATACTACTTGGCTTTTATCAGTTATTTTTCTTGTATTTAGCTCCATCGTTCTATCATTTTCTCCAGAGTTGGCAATTAGAGTGAATGATATAGCTGCTGTTTTTATCATTTATTGCTTTGCCTCTTTTCCATATAGTAGAAGCTATAAATATATTTTAGTTTTATTTTTCTTCGCTCTAGTTGTGCTTTATCGAGTTTATGGTTTTATTATTTATAAACCACTATTTATATTGTGAGTGGAATTTTTTGAACAATTAAAATGGTAATGATTTTAATGAATACATGTGTTTTTATATGTAGATATAAATTTAGTTTAGACGATATTTTAGAAAATTTTTCAAAATTTTCAACGGGGTATTCTTACTTCATATTTGACAACTCGGAAATACCTCTATCTGATGATGAAAAAGAAATATTAGAGCGAGCCGATGATGCCGTATATTATTACTCTTTTAGTGATAACTTAGGTTTAGCTTACGCTCTGAATTATCTTAATAAAGTTGCGATTGAAAAAGGTTTTACCCACGCAATATATTTTGATCAAGACTCTAAGATAGATAGTCAACTGATCACGGGTTTAAGCCAGTCATTTTCTGATTACAGGGAAAATTTGTTTTGTATTGGTCCAAAACCTGTAACTTATGACCATGAAGATTATTATGTAAGATACTCTGGTAAGGTAGATGGAGCCACTGATATATATAACGCAAAGGAATTAATTACTTCAGGGATGCTATATTCTCTTGAAATCTCAAATCAAATTGGAGGCTTCGACGAGAACCTGTTTTTAGATATGGTTGATTTTGAGATCTGTTGGCGTGCTAGAGCTAAAGGATATAACGTCATTGTTGACAAGAAGGTCATCATGCAGCATCAGGTTGGTGAGAACGCATTTAATTTCTGTGGTCGGAAGCTTCCTATATCGGCTCCGATCCGAAACTATTATCAAACAAGAAATAATCTCTACTTACTTATTAACTCTGATAGCCCTTTACCTTACAAAATTTATATGTTCTCTAGAAGGTTGGTTAACATTAGCATTAATCTGATTTTTGTTGGTGATAAAAGAGAGCGTCTTTTCTATAATTTGAAGGGAATAAAAGACGCAATAACAAAAAATATGGGTAAATATAGAAGTTAGGAAGAATTATGTGCGGAATATTAGGTATTTATGGGGAGTATAAGATAAGCGAAGAAGGTTTTTTGCACGCCTTGAAACTACAATATAATCGAGGGCCGGACAATATTAGCGCGATCCCTTTGAATGATAGTTTTTTAGGTCACGCTCGACTTTCAATACAGGACTTGTCTGCTTCAGCTAATCAACCAATGTTCAGTTTAGATGGTAGGTATTCACTAATATTTAATGGTGAGATATACAATTACGACTTACTTAAGGAAAGATTGCATAATCCTAACGAGATTGCGACGCAATCCGATACGGAAGTATTGTTAAGGTATTTAATTGAATTTGGTGTAAAGGCTACTTTAAGCCATGCTCATGGAATGTTTGCGTTTGCGTTTTGTGACCACATTAAAGGGGAGGTTTTTGTATGCCGTGACCCCTTTGGAGAAAAGCCGCTTTATTACTGTCTAAATAATAATAATATTACAGTTTCATCTTCTCTTTATAGCTTGGTTGATCTATATGGAACTTGTGATATTGATACTTCAGCGCTGTCAACATATCTTCATTATGGTTACACCAAAGGAAAAGATTCGATACTTGAAAACTATAAGAAAATTGAACCAGGAACATTTTTGCATTATTCGATTGACGAGCAAAGAGTTTTAAGTATTAGTGGTTATAATAATACTCCTATTTTCAACGAGGATTCATGTAGTATTAATAATATAATCAGAGAAAGCGTTAACTCTTGTTTGAAATCAGATGTTCCTGTTGGCATATTCTTATCTGGCGGTGTTGATTCATCATTAATCGCTAGTTATGTTTCTGAGGTTGATAGAAACATCGAAGCATTTACCATTGGCTTTGAGAACAAAGGTTATGATGAATCACAAGTAGCAGAAGAAGTTGCGCGATTTCTAGGGTTGAAAATTAATAAGTTGATCTTGTCCAAAGATGATTTGTACTCTGCACTTAATGAAACAAGCACCATCTTTGATGAGCCTTTTGCAGACGCTTCTTATTTAGCTTTATACAAACTAAGCCAATACGCGAAAGATAAAGTAACGGTATGCCTTAGTGGGGATGGTGGTGATGAGTTGTACACAGGCTATAATCGACACGTTTTGGCGGATAAAATTTATAGAAAATTAAAGCCAGTACCTAGGTTTATTAGATGCTCTGTCTCAACATTACTTTGTAGCAGTGATGCTGTAAGAAATAAACTTTTGCCTCTCTTTTATAAGTGCCTATACGGAAAAGAACTTCCAACAGCCTTTTTTGAAAAAGTAGACAAGTTGTCCGAGGTCATCACTTTTCGAGATAAAAATGATCTACTTTTTAAGATATTATCCGGGCGAGATTACTCTAAA
Organism: Vibrio sp. Isolate22; assembly: GCF_022398115.1. Taxonomy (NCBI): domain Bacteria; kingdom Pseudomonadati; phylum Pseudomonadota; class Gammaproteobacteria; order Vibrionales; family Vibrionaceae; genus Vibrio; species Vibrio sp. Isolate22. The sequence continues at coordinate 40,171 of NZ_JAKEUW010000043.1, forward strand.
GTACTCGATATCCCAGAACCTTTTAAACCTGATGTACAAGACTTAAGCCCGAGAACTTTATCAACTTATGATAGACATAGTTACTTGCATGAAAATGTTCTGGTTAAAGTAGATCGCACGACAATGGCTTGTTCTATGGAAGCTAGGGCTCCTTTACTTAATTCTAATGTTTTTAACTTTGCTTTGTCGGATAAAGATGAAGAGCACATATCTAATGGTGAACAAAAAGTAGCATTAAGAAAGCTAGTCAGAGGTATATTACCAAGTGATATTCTCAATATGCCTAAGTCAGGTTTTTCTGTGCCTTACCAAGAGCTTTTAGATACTAAAATGAAGTCTGACTTTAAAAAATATATGGATTCATTATCAGGTTTGGACTTTTTTGATGAAAATATTTTCAACAAGCTCAATAATTGTATTGAATTGTACTATAAAGGCTCATTTAAAGATTATAAATTAATATGGAACATATTCTTTTTGTATAGATGGCTCCATAATGTAAATCTTCAATCTAATGAATTAACTAGTTGATAAATTTTATAATATTATTAGTGATAAATTTTATATTTAAGGCCTAAAGCATGAATGGTAATAAGAAAGTTTTTATAACATCAAATACAAGTTGGTATATATATAACTTTAGAAGAAATACAGTACAGGCTTTGTTAGATGAAGGTTACGTAGTTGGTGTCATTTCTCCTAAAGACCCATATTCAGTAAAGTTACAAGATATGGGAGCAGAGCATTTTCATATTGATATCGATCAAGGTGGAAAAAACCCTTTCAATGATCTGAGAACCTTATATAGCTTTTTCCAGCTATATAAAAAACATCACCCTGAAGTGATACTAAATTTTACACCTAAGAATAATATTTACAGTACTTTAGCTGCTCGAGTATCTGGTGCTAAGTCAATAAATAATATTGCTGGACTTGGGCAAATATTCATTGAGGATAATTTGACTGCAAAGTTAGCTCGATTTTTATATAAAATTAGTCAACCATCTGCATTCAAAGTTTTTTTTCAAAATGATGATGACAAGGAACTCTTTATCCAAAATAACCTAGTTCCAACTCGTATCATTGATAGAGTTCCGGGGTCTGGTGTTGATTTATCTCGTTTTAAGGTGTCCCCAAGCCCAAATGATTCAACCGTACGTTTTTTGCTCATAGCTAGAATGCTCTATGACAAAGGAGTTGGGCATTATGTTGAGGCAGCTAGGGAATTAAGGGAGAAATACGGTAATCAAGTTGAGTTTCGTTTACTTGGTTTTTTAGACGTAGCCAATTCTTCATCAGTATCGAAAGCTGAAATGGATTCCTGGATTGAGGAGGGGGTTGTTACTTATTTAGGTATCTCAGACAATGTTGAGGAAGAGATTGCTAAGGTTGATTGCTTGGTCTTACCTTCGTTCTATCGTGAAGGTGTTCCGAAGTCACTACTTGAGGCATGTGCAATGGGTAAACCAATTGTAACTACAGATAATGTTGGGTGCAGAGAAACAGTTGATGATGGTATCAATGGTTATTTGTGCCAACCTAGGAGCACTTCAAGTTTAGTGGAACAGTTAGATAAAATGATTTCTCTGAGTCATGATGAGCGTTTGTTAATGGGTACTAAGAGTCGAAGAAAAGTTGAACGTGAGTTTGATGAAAAAATCGTTATCGATAAGTACTTACATACAGTAAAGTCTGCTCTTAACAGTTAGGAATAAGTTTTATGTTAGTCACAATTATAGACTGTTGTTGAACTTTTCTGGCTAGCTGACAATGTATAGTGATTTAATATCGATAATCAAAAATCTATTATCGGTATTAAATCCACCCTACACATCAAGATATGATTTTAATATATTGAATTGTAATTAATATTTTTTTATAGGTAATCCACGTAAATTTCTCACCCAACTAGTGAGCTTCCATACGTAGCACATTGCCACTGAGTACCCTATAAAGCTAATAATAAAGAGGACAAACATTGTCGACTCTTTTATTTTGGTTAATTCGCCATAAATACCAAATCCTGCAAAACAACTTGCAACGATACAAATTATGGCTAGAGTTTGACGCGAAGTGAATCCCAGACGTTGAAATATGTGGTGTAAATGCTCTCTATCCGGCTTGAAGGGAGAGTCTCCTCGTCTTATACGCCTAAACATGATTGCAGCCATATCCATTAAAGGTATGGCAATTAACCATAAAGCTGTAATTGGGCGCATCAAAAATGCATTCTCTTCTTGGCTGGCTCCAAGTAGTAACCAAATCACGGTAAAGCCAATCATCATACTGCCAGCATCACCCATAAATACTTTACGTTTTCTTCCCAGAATACCTAAGTTCATCAGTATGTAAGGTATGATTGCTGCTATAAACACGACGCACAAATAAGCAAGCCCATGCTGGCTCTCAACTTGTAGCAATACTGCGATCCCCGCAAATGTCACTATAGACAACCCCCCCAAAAGTCCATCGATACCATCTACCATGTTAAATGCATTGATAGCGCCGATTACAGCTAAGATAGTTATCACTGGGCTAAGTGCACCTAAGTTTATGGCTCCGATACCCAAGATATCCCCAATGTTTTCTAATCTTAGATCTGCAAAGTACATCATGATGATGGAAAGTAACGCTTGAATTATTAAGCGTAATTTAAAACTTAGATCAAATTTGTCATCTAGAGCTCCAATAATTACTAGAGTCGTTATACAACTCAAAAATAAATAACTATGGGCTATTACGTCTGGGTTGGAAGCTATAAACTGCCCTATAGACAAGCATATGGATATCCCACCAACTAACGGAACTGCTCCGTTGTGGAGTTTCCTAGCGTTTGGCTTATCAACCAAACCTATGCTCTTAGCAAATTTACGCATTAAAAATAGCGAAGAACAGGAAAAAAAACCAACGAAAGACAACTCTAACAACATGACGAATTCTAGCCAATTTATTAATTTTTGATGATGCGAATCATACGCTAAAAAGGTACAAAAGTATATTTGGTTGAGGGGCTATTACGTAAGCGTTTTTTGCAAGCTGATGTTGCGTCATTGGTTTGTTTCAAACTAAGAAATTTGCTATTTTCAGACACGGCGAACGATAACTTGTTGGTTCTGACAATACTATTAGCACATGGTGTGGTAGCATCTCCCAGTTATCAATTTATTTACATGTTTGAGAGATTTACAGTGAATCAGCAAAGTCAGCCACATTCGTCCACACAACTAAGTCATCCAGTGACTGGAAACTCGAATAGCGAGATAGACCTTCGAGAGTTGTTTAAAGTTTTATGGAATGGGAAGCTTTTAATCATATTAACTAGCTTTACATTCGCAATAGCTAGTATTTGTTTTGTGTTGATTGCTCAAGAATGGTGGTCTTCTCAGGCTAAAATTACCAAACCTCAGCTGCAAGATCTAGCAGCATACCAACAGCAAGTCAGTCAATTTCAACCAATATTTAATGTTTACCAAGATGATGGCACAGTCTTGGTCGGTCGAGATTTGGATGGTTTAGCTAAGCCGAATGTTCTTTTCAAGCGTTTTATTGATGCTTTCAATTCTACCAACAATAAGCGTGATTTTCTGGATAACAACCTTGAATTTAAAAATATAGAACCTGAACGAGATTTAAGCGATGAAGCTTATATAAACGCTTGGTTCAAGCGAATTAAAGCTTCGCTTGAGGATAGTAAGGATTCTACGTCGCCATACTTTATAGTGTTCCAATCGACTACAAAAGAAAGTAGTTATGAATTGCTAAAATCCTACATTTTAGCAACGGAATCTAAAGTTCGCCAAGATGCATTAAACAATCTGCAGGCGGTGATTAACATCAAGAAAAACGAATTGATTCAACAAAAAGTCGTTACTAAAACTCAAGCTAAAAATAAGCTAGCGGTTGAAACCGAGACAGCTAAGTATGCTTTGAAGATTGCACAATCAGCTGGTGTAGATAAGCCGAGTAAAGTTTCAAATGATAGCGAAATATTCACTATTGATCTTGGTTCGAAAGGTTTAGAAGCAAAGGTTCAAGCTTTGGAAACTGTTAAAAACTTGAGTGTTATTGAACCTCGTTTACAACAAATAAATGCAAAGTTAGACATGCTCGACAACCTTAAAATTAACCGCAACATTGATTTTCAAACTTTTCGTTTTCTTGAAAACGTCAAGAAACCAATATCCAGAGATAAGCCCAAGCGCGTATTGATTATATTATTTTCAACATTGTTTGGTGGAGTTATTGGCGTCGCATTCGTGCTCATGAGATTTGCACTAAGAAAAGAAGAGTGATCTCTAATCATTTATAGTCAGTGCTCATACCTCTAAATGGCCAGTGTGTATACACTGGCTATTTTTATGCCCCTTACATACTATCCCTGCTCCGAGAGCTGTACAGTGAATGGCTGAATACGAGGCTTAATTTTTGTAGAGCCAGGAGGCTTTCTCTTAGTTCCATAGAATGCTAGACCGATTTCTGTACCTCATTCAAAAAGCCTTACTGCGTATTTCGGTGATTGCGAACGCTTGTTTCGGTTTATTCCGAACACCTGAACCAGCACTTTTTCTCTTTCCCTATTTTTACTCTAAGTGTTCGGATTGCGCCAGTTTTCTCATTGATTCACCTCCCAGTTCTATTCGATGACTATTGTGAACTAGACGATCCATTAGAGCGTCAGCGACAGTAGCGTTGCCGATCATGTTGTACCACTCTTTTACTGGTAACTGGCTGATGACGATTGTG
>NZ_JAKEUW010000044.1:0-43023 GCF_022398115.1 Vibrio sp. Isolate22
TATGAGTAGGAAAGGAAACTGCTGGGACAATGCTTGTGTTGAGAGTTTCTTCCATTCTATGAAAGTGGAAGCGATCCAATATGAGCCGATTATGACGAGAGAGCAGATGCGCCAAACGATCTTCGAGTACATAGAGGTTGATTATAATCGAACGAGAAGGCACAGTGCTCTTGGGTATCTAAGCCCAGTTAACTTTGAACAACAAAATGTCGCTTAATGAAGTGTCCAGTCTGGCTGGAGCAGATCAATGCCTGCGATCTCAAAGGTTGCTGACATGAGTGTTAATGAGGACTTTTTCTTTTCCTATCTAATCTCACGTGCTTAACCTCGGCTTATCTAGCAAAGTATACGTGTCAAATCGCTAAGTTAATCATTAAGCTGTGCCTATCATCGCTTAAGCCTCTTTTCCCACCAACAGACCTTGCTTTAACAACTCTATAGGCTATTAGTTACATATCCATCAATTTAATGAATCTATTAATTACAAATTAAAGATCAATATCAACGTCACCGGCTTAAAGGGAATTAACCATGAGTAATCCATCGGAACCTCAGCGTAGACCGCTGTCTCTTTCAATTCGTAGTAAATTCATTCTAATCAACCTCACCCTATTTGTTTCCGTCTTCGTATACGCCATCTATGAGCAAATGAGTTTAGATAAACTCGAGTCGTTAGAGCGAGCAGCGAATGAGAACCTCAGGAGCTCAGTTGATCTCTTAATGTTGAGGCGACATGAGAAAGATTTCTTAGCCCGTAATGATCAAAAGTACGCAGAACGCTTCGATAAAACCGCCAACATCTTGAATGAACGATTGGTGACTTTGAACCAAACCCTAACCTCACACCAGCTTCACCTATCCGATCAGATGACTCGGATTTCAGAAACCCTTCATCAATATCAAAAACAATTTCATCAGATAGTCGACCAAGTCAACGATATAGAACGAACAACCGCCCCATTGGGTTTTGTTGCGACGTTGAATGAAAGAAGAGAAGACCTGAAAGTCGCTATCGAGCACGAGTCTAACTTAACGCTGGAGCTTGCTCTGTTGGAGCTAATAGAAAAAGACTTCCATTACCTTGCTCATACGAATGATCAAACGAACCGTACGTTAGAGCAAGCACTCATAGAGTTCAAACCCTACTCTCAAACCTCTATCGCAACTGAGCAAGCTTACTTGGAGTATGAAGGTGCAGTAAAAGCGCTATTGCTTGCTAATAGTAATCTTGGTTTGTCTGCTGAACTTGGTCTAAGAGGCGCACTCCGCAGCAATGTTCACCAAACGGAACAAGCGATTGACGCGGTGCAAACACAAATAAGCGAAGCCATTACCGCGGCCAGCACTAACACTAAAAATACACTCCATCTGTTTGGTGCCGCTATCGTCGCATTGCTTTCTTTGTTGTTGGTGTTCATTGGTCGCAACATACTCGCGCGTATTAAAGCGATTAACGTCATGATGGAGTCGATTGCCAATGGCAATGGTGATTTAACGGTGCGAATGAATGCCAAAGGTAACGATGAATTAGCACAGCTCGCTCACTCATTCGATACTTTCATCAACAAGCTACATGGAAACATCAAAGAGCTGTCGAGTGTAATGAAGGTACTGACCGACAGCTCGTGTAGCTCTGAAGAAGCCGCGATCAAAAGCATGAGCAATGCAGAGAAACAGAAACAACAATCGGAGTCTGTCGCAACGGCAGTTAACGAATTGGTGATGACTAGTAATGAGGTCACAGCCAATATAGAAAATGCCGCGACTAACGCCGAGAAGATTAAAGATAATGCCCATCAAGCCTTACAAGAAACACATTTAACGGATGCGAGTATCAATGTGTTGGTTGAAAACATTGCAGAGTCGCAAGACTTAATCGTACAACTTGAAGAACAGAGCCGTGAAATCAATCAAGTGGTGACGACGATTCAAGGAATTGCCGAACAAACTAACCTACTTGCGCTTAACGCGGCGATTGAGGCCGCACGTGCAGGTGATCATGGACGAGGCTTTGCGGTGGTCGCCTCGGAAGTGAGAGAGCTTTCTTTAATGACTAACGACTCAACTCATCAGATTGAATCGACTATCCATGGTTTGACGTCTGTTATTGCCAAGACAGTAGCTAAGATGTCGGCAAGCTTAGAACAAACTGAACAAGTTAAGCACCAGACTAAAGATGTGGTCAATGCAATTGAAGGTATCCACTTCCAAGTTGGAGAGATGTTCGATCTGAACAGTCAGATAGCGACTGCGTCTGAAGAACAATCCATGGTATCTGCGGAGATCGACCGAAACATCAGCGACATCGCTCATCTAGCAAGTAACACACATACCGTCGTATCAGGTTCAGTGCGTTGTAGTGAACAGGTATCGAGTGTGAGTGTGAAATTAGAGAAGATAGTGGCTCAGTTTAAATACTGATATGTATTCCACTTTGTTGTGGATTATCACCACCTCTGAATAAACTGCAGGTAATAAAAAACGCCCTTATCGCTTTATGCTGATAAGGGCGCTTTAATTCTATAAGGACATTTTCCGTTACCTGTAGACTATCGATGTCTACAAACAGCGGGTGTCCGAAGCACTAATCTAAATTAGCCACGTGCTTTTAGGAATTCAGCGTAAGTACCACGGAAATCATTGATCTTGCCATCTTTGATTTCAAGGATACGTGTTGCTAGAGAGTCTACGAATACGCGGTCGTGAGATACGAAGAACAATGTGCCTTTGTAGTTCTCAAGAGCCAAGTTAAGCGCTTCGATAGATTCCATATCCATGTGGTTAGTCGGTTCATCCATAAGTAGGATGTTTGGCTTGTGCATCATGATCTTACCAAGAAGCATACGACCTTGCTCACCACCAGAAATTACCTTAACTGATTTCTTGATGTCGTCTTGACCAAACAGCATACGACCTAGGAAGCCACGAACAACCTGCTCGTCTTCACCTTCTTGACGCCATTGGCTCATCCAATCGAACAGGTTCATGTCTTCTTCGAAGTCATGAGCATGGTCTTGAGCGTAGTAGCCGATGTTTGAGTTTTCAGACCACTTGTACTCACCAGTACGAGCTTCAAGTTCGCCAGCTAGTGTGTTTAGTAGTGTTGTTTTACCCACACCGTTCTCACCAATGATCGCAACGCGCTCACCTACTTCGAAGATCGCATCGAACTTGTTGAATAGGTCTTCTTCAAAGCCTTGAGATAGGTTTTCAACCACAAGTGCGTTACGGAATAGCTCTTTAGACTGTTCAAAACGGATGAATGGGTTTTGACGGCTAGAAGCTTTCACTTCTTCAAGCTGAATCTTATCGATTTGCTTAGCACGAGACGTTGCTTGCTTCGCTTTAGATGCGTTAGCAGAGAAACGAGAAACGAACGTTTGAAGTTCAGCAATTTGTGCTTTCTTCTTAGCGTTATCAGACAGTAGACGTTCACGCGCTTGAGTTGCTGCCGTCATGTACTCATCGTAGTTACCTGGGAATAGGCGAAGTTCACCGTAATCAAGGTCAGCCATGTGCGTACAAACAGAGTTTAGGAAGTGACGGTCGTGCGAAATGACGATCATTGTGCAGTTACGTTGGTTTAGCGTATCTTCCAACCACTTGATGGTATCCATGTCCAAGTTGTTCGTTGGTTCGTCAAGAAGCATGATGTGCGGGTCTGCGAACAGAACTTGCGCTAGAAGCACACGAAGTTTCCAACCAGGTGCTACTTCGCTCATTAGACCGAAGTGTTGTGATTCTTCAATACCAACAGCAAGAAGAAGCTCACCCGCTTTCGCTTCAGCCATGTAACCGTCCATTTCAGCAAACTGAACTTCAAGGTCAGCGACTTTCATGCCGTCTTCTTCGCTCATTTCTGGCAAAGAGTAAATGCGGTCACGCTCTTGCTTGATTGCCCATAGCTCTTTGTGACCCATGATAACCGTGTCGATTACCGTGAATTCTTCGTAAGCAAATTGGTCTTGGTTTAGCTTAGCTACGCGCTCGTTTGGGTCGTAGCTTACGTTGCCAGAAGTCGGCTCTAGTTCACCAGATAGGATCTTCATGAACGTCGATTTACCACAGCCATTCGCGCCGATTAAACCGTAACGGTTACCTTCGCCGAACTTAACTGAAATATTTTCGAAAAGTGGCTTAGCGCCGAATTGTTGGGTGATATTTGCTGTGGAGATCAATGCCTTTACCTTTTTAATGTGAAAAACGCCGCAACGTTACTTGTTCAGGGCTTTAACTGCAAGTATTGATTGCAATTACCCGCTAATAAGTGAGCGATAACCTAGCTAAATCATAGTTTGAGGTAACTCACATTTTTGATTTCTATTTATGGAGTGATAAATAAGCCAATCGTGCAATATACAAAGTACTGAACCGACGAGTAAAAACCGTCTTATATAAAGACATATCTTGTCTTAATAATTTAATATATCGCATAGCAATCCGTTACAAACAAACCGACTTTGCTTCAAGCTATTCACAACACTCTTCAATGAACAAATAGTAGCTCAATGACTGACAGTTTCATGACAATGAGCCCAGATTCGGGGATAAAGTACTCGCCCTCATTAATGCACGAGATTTCACAAAGCTCGATTATCTAACTATAGTAATCCTAACCTCATAATTCTAAGAGACTTTTATGCGTTCATTACCGCGCTTCTTATTCTTCATATTAGCCATGCTCTCATGGCCAAGTCATGCCAACTTGGAATATGACTTACAATCACAGCCTCAGGTCTCTGACATCGCCCAAGATCTGAATAATCGGATCGATCAACTGCCCGACCCTCTGTTTATGGAAGCGTCAGATAAACGCAAAGTAAACCGACTGCTCGCAGAGGTACTTCGTGTCCAGAATCAGCAAATCGCCAAGTTCGACCAACGACTCAAAGCCTATCGTGAAAACAGCGAGCCAGAACAGTGGTTCGGTGTGGAGTCTAGCTACGTCACGTTGAACAGTTTGAATGTGAGTAAGCAGCACTTATTGGAGCAAAGCACCGCAAGTAACAGAGAACGCTTGACCGGTTTTGGCCCTTACGGTGTTACCCAGTTTAAGCAAGAGTGGGAACTGACCAAGCTTAACGTTGAATATTTGGTGTATTTCCAAATACGCAGCTTCAAAGCACTTATTAAAGACATCTTCATTTCGCCAGTGCCCGTAATCGGTGCGGCGTTAAAAGTACTGTTCATCTATTTTGCACTAGTGTGGTGGTTAGCGAACAGTAAAAGGTTGATTGAACTGTTTCGCGTTAACCTGCTTGAGGCGAAACCAAACCCTCCATTCCTGATTCGTTTAATTTGGTATGTGAGCCGTGCGGATAGAGCTATTGCTTGGTTAATTGCCATCACGCTGTCGCTGCGTGTGCTTTCAAGCATCCCTAGCCTGCAACACCTGATATTCCTTGAGATCTTCACATGGTGGATTCTAGGTGGCTCGATCGCAATCAGCTTCATTCTTGAGTTTGCGTACCGCATGGGTCGTACATCAAACCAAGAAGTGATTGCCCTACGCCTTTCAACGATTCGACGTTATGTGTGGAGCTTCATTGTTGCTGGTGTGATTCTGCAGATTTCTAGTATTACGCTAGGTAAAGGCACCATCTACAGTTGGATTTACAGCGTCCTATTTTTCTGGTTTGTGTTGGTGACCATCTCGGTACTTCGTTTATGGAGAGCTAAAGTATTCAATAGCCTAGAGCATATCTCTGACCGTCCGGTATGGGTTAATTGGGCTGTGAATCGTCAAGATACCTTCTTACTTAATATCCTCGCGACTGCACTTGGTATTGCTTGGTTGAGTGTGTATCACTTCCAGCATCGCATCATGTCACTGCTTTCTAACTACACAGTATTCAGTCAAGCACTGGCTTATCTGTTTAGGATTGAAGTGGCTAAGCAGTCTGATCTCGATAAGAATCAGAAAAACCTAGTGCGTATCAAAGGTGACCAAACTTACGAATATATTCTGCCTGGCTCTATCGACAGCGAGCTTATTGACTATGCGGGTGACGAAGTTAAACAACTTTCTCGCTATTTGATGTCCGACAGCCCAGCGATTTGTATTGTTTCTGGTGAACGTGGCGTAGGTGCAACAACGCTGCTGTATACCCTACTGCACAAGGTATCGAATGCAGAGCCAATTTACGTTAGCTGCCCTTACGCGGGTTACCAAGAATTACTGTGTCACCTTGCGGTAAGCATTGGCTTGGAAGAAGACGCAACTGAGATTCAAATCTTGGCGCACCTTCGTAAGAGCGATACGACTTATCTGATTGCAATTGATAATGCCCAGCGCCTAGTTAAACCAATGGTTGGTGGTCTCTCAGATCTGATTCGATTGACTAACTTACTGCGTCGTTCGAAGAAGAACCACAGAATCGTGATGTCGATTGCTAAGTCTAGCTGGCGATTTGTGGATCGAGCTCGTGGCGAGCGCCTGTTGTTTGATTTGGTTTGCTTCCTTCCGCGTTGGACAGAGAAACAAGTTGGTGAGTTGCTTACCAGCCGTATCAATACTGAACTTGAGAAGCCATTATCATTTGATGGTTTAGTGGTACCAAAGCAGTGGGATCAAGATGACATGAGCGAAGAAGAACGCGCACGCCAAGGTTTCTATCGTATCTTGTGGCACTACTCAGATGGTAACCCGACCGTTGCACTGCGCTTCTTCCGTCTCTCTTTGAACAGAAATAAAGAGACAGACCAAGCGGTAGTAAGGCTGTTCCATGTACCAGAAGCGCAAGAACTAGAGAACATGCCAAAACCTATGCTGGCGGTACTGCGCTCTATCGTTCAGTTAGAAATTGCGTCTACCGAGGTGCTATCAGAATGTACTCAGCTAAGTATTGCCGAAATCACCGGTATTCTTCGCTACTTTGAGAGCCGTGGTTACATTGGTTGGAATGAAGATAAGGCAAGAATCTCTGATCACTGGTTCCGTCACATTACTAACGTGCTCGACCGTCAACATTTATTGGTGAAGTAAAATGAAGAAGTTATTTGTCCTATTACTTGTTGGCTTGGCGACGGCGGTAAGTTTCCCGACTTACGCGACAGAAGAGTTAGCCAATGTAGAAAACATTTCGAAGATCGCGAGTTTGGTTCGTTGGAGTGGCGTGTTCTTCTCTATCATCGTCATTGCAGCGATGTGGTTATTATTGAAGTTCATTAACTCAATGGTGACGAGCTTTGGTAGCCAATTCGTGCAATATCGAATGCTGCTGCAAAAGCTTCAATCGTTCATGCAATTCTTCATTTACGTGAGCACTGGTCTTATCGTGTTCATGATGAGTTTCCGCATTAACGACCAAATCTTGGCTCTGATTGGTGGTACCCTAGCCGTGTCGGTCGGCTTTGCGCTTAAAGACTTGGCGGCCTCTTTCATCGCGGGTATCACCGTAATGATTGATAGACCATTTCAAGTAGGTGACCGTGTCACGTTTGAAGGTAACTATGGTGACATTATTACTATCGGTTTACGCTCAGTACGTATGAGAACTTTGAACGATGACATCATCACAATTCCAAACAACAAGTTCTTAAACGAAGTGACCACCAGTGGTAACTATGGCGCGTTGGATATGCAGGTGGTGATACCGTTTTATGTCGGTATGGATGAGGACATTACCCTCGCACGTGATCTGATACAGGAAGCAGCCTCATCAAGCCGTTACATCCACCTACCTAAGCCTGTGACGGTATTGGTGAAACAGACCATTACTGACAACTACCTAGCAATACAGTTAACCTGTAAGGCTTATGTGGTCGATACAGCCTATGAGAAGCTGTTCGAGACTGATATTACACTTCGTGTCATGAAAGAGTTTAAGAAACACAATATAAACCCACCTAAAATCTCAGTGGCTGCCCACTCTTAATTTTTAGGTTGTTCTCTAGATTGCTAAAAACAAAACACCTCCGCACTTGAATAAGATTCGGAGGTGTTTTTTTATGGTTTCTGCCTATTTAACCCTGTTGTCTCTCTAGCTCTTCAAATTTTGTGGTGAATTGGACTAAACCTTAAAGTACTTCAACTGTTCAGTGAGATGTTCAGTGGTGTTTGCCATCTTCTGACTATCTTCAGCCAACGATTGTGAAGCCTGTAGTACTTCGTTAGCGGCCAAGTGAATACCAGTGACACTCTCACTCATCTCTGTTGCTACTGTGCTCTGCTGCTCAGACGCTGCCGCAATTTGCGAGACCATATCATTGGCGTTGTGTAGCTCATTCACAATTACATCGAGTTGCTGGCGTGTCTCGTTAGATGCAACCACGCTGTGGTCCACTTTCTCATTGCTGCTTTGCATAGCATTAAATGTGCGTTCAGCTTGTTGTGTTAGCTTCTCAATGGTCGATTGCACTTCGTTAGTCGAGTTCTGTGTACGGCTCGCTAGATTACGAACTTCATCGGCAACGACAGCAAAGCCACGCCCTTGTTCCCCAGCTCGTGCTGCTTCAATCGCAGCGTTGAGCGCCAGTAAATTGGTTTGTTCTGATACATCACGAATCACACCAACCACTTGGCTTATCTCTGTAACACCAGATTGAAGATCTCTGACCAAGTTATTTGCAGTCGAAATGTTCTCAGATACTTGAGATATGGTCGTTGCGGTTACCTGCATGTTTTCATCATTTTGGTTAGCGTGATCGACCACTTTGTTGGTACTCGCAGCGGTGTTTTCTGCATTCATCGCGACATCTGAAATGGTCGCGCTCATCTCTGTCATTGCTGTCGATAACAGCTCAAGTTGTGCATGTTGCGAATTGACACTGGTTGCTGCTTCTTCACTGGCCTGAGCGATATGACTTGCCATATTGCTAGACAGGTCCGCAGACTCGTTTGCTGTACGAAGCGTCGTTTGCAGTTTGTCGAGCATGGTATCGATCTGGTGGCTCATATCGCCTAGCTCATCTTTACGTGTCATGTTCATACGCACACGAAGGTCACCATCAGCAATCTTATGCGTGTTGTCGATAAGCTTGTTAAGCGGTACCAATATGTTATTTGAAATTGCATAGCCCATAGCAAACAGCAAGCCTGATAAAACAACCGCGACCATGCCTTCCTTCAATGCCAATGCGTAAAAAGCCTCTTGAATATCAGCGACCAGTATTCCTGAGCCAATAATCCAGTTCCATTCAGGGAAGAGCTGTACGTAAGAGATTTTATCTTTGAGTTCACCTTGAGGGCTCATCCACTGATAATCGAGAAAGCCTTTTTCTTGAGGAGAGCGTGAGATCGTCACCATTTCACGCCAATGGTGCTTTCCTGCGCCGTCTTTCAAATTACCTGCGTTAGTGCCGTTTAGCTCTGGCTTTAATGGGTGGCTGATAATGTTGAGTTGCTGGTTGAGGATCCAGAAGTAGTTGGTGTTGTCGTAACGAAGCGTCTTAATAGCTTGCAGCGCTCGCTCCTTTGCGACTTCTTCACCGAGCACGCTGCGTTGGCTGTAGTAATAGCTGGCTAAGCTAACGGCAGTTTCAACTTGGGCGCTGAGCTTATCTTGACGCTCTTCCATGGAACTGGCTCGTTGTTGCATCAGATTAAATGTTGATGCCATTACCAGTAATACAACCGATAGAACGACAATTGAGGCGAGTTTTGACTTGATAGATAGATTACTTAATTTCATAGCTGGCTGACTTTAATATTTTTTTTGATTATGGATTTTGGATCAAGTTATCAAAATTTCGTACAGTTCAGATGATATGCATCAAGATTGTCAAATATACACTGTGTTACATAACTAAAAAGAGGTATAGGTCAAACCGGTAGAGGTTGAGGTTTTGTGGGTGATGATTTAGTAGTGCGGGATTTTCGTGCTTGGGCTGAAAATTCAACTAACAGCCCAAGCGCTTAAAGTAACGATCGTGTGACAGTTTCTTTAATTAACTCAGAGATTTGAAATCAATAACTGCGGTGTCGCTTTTTGTTGAAGATAGATACTAAATCGGCTTCCTTTGCCCACTTCTGATTCTACACGTATCTCGCCACCAATTTGGCTCAAGATACTCTGAGATACGGATAGGCCTAAGCCAGTACCGTCACGTTTCGTTGTATAGAATGGTGAGAAGATTCGTTTTAACTGCTCTTCTTTGATGCCACAACCTTCGTCTTCAACATGTACGATAGCACCATGAGATACGCCGTTCTCAACCCAGTCTTCACTCGAAATCGTTAATGTTCCCTGCCCGTCCATCGCATGAATCGCATTCATTTGTAGGTTTACCAGAATCTGCAGCAGTTGGTTTCGATTTACTTCAACCGATGTTTTAGCGTTTAGGTTCGAAACGTAAACCATATCGCGCTTTTTCGCCCCAGTTTTCACGAGCGTAATACTTTCATCTACGATCGGGTTGATGTGTTGCCACGTGATCTCATCCTGCACACCACCGTGTCGGCTATATTGCAGTAAGCTGCGGGTAATGTTTCGGATTCGGTCGATTTGCTCCATGATGGCATGGACCTCTTCTTCGACACGGCTGACTTCATCACCTAACTCAAATTTCATCAACTCAACGTTACCGAGAATTACTGCTGTTGGGTTGTTGATCTCATGAGCAATACCAGCGGTAAGCTCACCGAGTGCTGCCAGCTTCTCATTGACCACCAGCTTATCTCTCGCTTGATTGAGCAGTTTAATGTGTAACTCAAGCTCTTCGGTTTTCTCCTTCAAACTTGCGGTACGTGAATGCACTTTACACTCAAGTTCTAACGCCGCTTGTTGAATCTCTTGATTACGCTCATGAAGCAGATCCAGCATCTTATCGAACTGTTTAGCGAGTAAAGTAAGCTCGTGTTGATCATCCAAGCCCAACGTGCCGATGCGTTTATCTTTGCCCAATTGCACGAGCTTCACCACCTTATGAATTCGTTCAATTGGGTCGAAAAGATCGCGGGCACCACGGTGAACGATCAAACCAGAAGCAAGCAACAGCAACACAATGATGATGCTGATTTCGCCAAGGTTAGTCAGGTAGGTTTCAATGAGAGGCCAGATTAGATAACCCGTGTAAAGCATGCCAATAACCTTGCCAGACTGGTCATGAATTGGCTGATAAGCGGTGATGTACCATGCATCATAAACATAGGCACGATCCAACCACTCTTTGCCCTCATTGAGGACTTTTGAGTGAACTTCATGAGAAACGCGCGTACCAATTGCTCGTCCCTCACTGTTTTCACTGCTTAGTGGCACGTTTGTACTTACACGAAGGTCATCAAGAAAGACGGTGACAGTACCGACATGGCGATTAAATCCATCTCTTTCCGGATAGATTAGGTTGCTGATCTGATCAACCAACTGTGTGCTGTTGTTTAGCAAGATCCCGCCATCAAGAAAACCGATCACATGGCCTTGCTCATCTCTAATCGACACTACGGTGCGGCTCACCAAACCACGAGTCTCAACGTTATCACCATTGAGCACCGGGACCTCCGCTTTTTTGGCAAGGTCACGATCTAAGTAATTAAGTTCTTTACTGTCTAACACACTAAAGAATGAGGATTTATTGGTTAAATCTAAGTACTCGAGTTTCTTCGCCATGTTTCCAACACTGCGCCAGCGTAAAAAGTCGAGTTCATAGCGCGACTTATTCTCAGAAACCCAATGAATAAGTTCATTTTGAGAAACGCCACTCGCTAGCTTCATTTGAAAATTGTAAGACTCGGCAAACGCACGCACGTTGTAAGCTTGCTGGTTTTGAATCAGATGAATACTGTTGTCTGCTACGTCCAAACGCTCATCGACATCAATCAAAGCGCCGTGCCAGGTATAGTGCACAGACCAATACAAAGTGATCGCGACAAGAGCACAAAGCGTTAGAAAAATCGGCGCTGATGTGAGAAACAGTAAGCGGTAACGCACCATTGTTTTGAAACGGAACGCCCACTTTGCCCACCAATGACGTCTAATCGGCATATTCAGAGCCTTCTGTATTCCAATCTTTGTATTTACGTTCTAACGTTTTGCGTGCAACGCCAAGATCTCTTGCAGCAGCAGATTTATTGCCATCGTGGAAACTCACAAGCTGTTCGATATGTGCCTTCTCAACTTCTTTAAGTGTCCAGGTGTTTGGATACCCTTCAGCAGCGTCCGTTGGATTCAAGTTTGGCACTTCAGCTCCGTGTGACACCGTCACTGAAATATTCGCTGGCGCAGGTTCGCCATTTATCTCTCGCCAATAGTGAGCTGGTGGCTTATCTAATAGAATGCAGCGCTCCACCATGTTCTTAAGCTCACGAATGTTGCCTGGCCATTCGTATTCATTCATCGCCAAGATGTCTTCATGCGCCCAATGAGGAACCGGCATACCCAGTTCACTCGACAATAGACGAGTGAAATATGGAACAAGCTCTATCAGATCGGACGGTCGTTCACGTAAAGGAGTCACATCAATCTTGAGTACATTGAGTCGGTAAAATAGATCGCGACGGAAATGCCTTTTCTCGACCTCTTCTTGAAGGTTTCGATTGGTTGCCGCGACAACACGAACGTCTACAGAAATCTCTTTCTCACTGCCTACCGGGCGAATGGTGCGTTGCTCGAGCACTCGCAATAATGCGGATTGCATTGGCAGCGGCATTTCGCCGATTTCATCAAGGAATAACGTACCGCCGTTAGCAACTCTGAATAAACCTTCACGATTCTTCTTCGCACCAGTAAAGGCGCCATAGGTGTGGCCAAATAATTCACTTTCGAGAAGCTCTGGTGCAATCGCACCACAGTTGATTGGTACGAATGGTCCATTACGCTTACTGGCCTCATGAATACCACGTGCAACTAACTCTTTACCGGTACCAGACTCACCTTCTACCAATACGGACGCTCGTGATGGTGCAAATTGGCTAATAAGTAGCTTGAGTTGTTTGGTCTTATCTGAGTTACCAATAATCTCGGTTTTTATGTGGCGGCTGACATCACGCTTCAACGCGTACTGCATTCTTTGGTCAAGGCGCTTATCCATACAACGAAGTACAGCTTGTATCATCTGTTCTAGGTTGAATGGTTTTAAAATAAAATCTGAAGCACCGAGTTTGAGTGCAGATATGGTCATCTCCAGATCGGCATAGCCAGTCATAAAGATAACATCGGCTTTTCGGTCGCTATCGTTGAAGGCTTCTTCCCACTCGATACCAGAGCGGCCCGGAAGATTGATATCAAGAACGATTAGATCGAAGTGTTCATTGCAACGTAGCGTTTCAGCTTCTTCTACAGAGCCCGCACTCGACACCTTGCCAAAATACTTACCTAGTGCTTTCTTTAAAATTGCCTGCATACCAATTTCATCATCAACCACCAGGACAGAAAACGCCTGATATTGGGTCAAAGTGTTTGGATTGGGGTTAGAGGCGTTTGAACTAGGTAAAGACATAATGATCAGCCGTTAGGGAAAGTTGGGACAGAGTGTACCAATTAACCTTTTGTTCAACAGGGACAATGTGCGACATTTTGTCCTAGCTCATGTTTTGGTTTATTTTATCTCGCAAAATGACGCAGTTTTGTCCGAAATAACAGCAATTTAATGAGACTTGATGCATTATTTATTGGCATTAAAATTGCTTATAGGGAGAGAATTTCTAATTACTATAATTGGCATCTTATGCACATGTCCTTCTTTGAGCCCTTTAAAATAGAAGACATGTCATTCATTTCTAAAAAAATGGACATAATAATAATGAAAGCAATTCCCCTAACTATTGCAGCTCTATCTATCGTCAGTTACTCGGCTAGCAGCGCAGAAGACACCACACATATCAAGCTTGCGACAACGACAAGCACTTATCACTCAGGTCTTCTGGACTACCTTTTGCCTGAATTCGAAAAAGATTCGGGTATCAAAGTTGATGTTTTAGCGGCGGGTACTGGTAAATCACTTCGCATGGGTGAAAACGGCGATGTGGATTTGGTGATGACACACGCACCAAAAGCCGAAGCTAACTTTGTTGAGAAAGGCTACGGTGTACTTCCTCGTAAACTAATGTACAACGATTTTGTAATCGTTGGTCCTGCAAGTGACCCAGCGAAAGTTGAATCTCAAAAAGCAGTCGTTGATGTATTTAAAGCGATTGCGACAAACAATGTCACGTTCGTGTCTCGTGGTGATGATTCAGGTACACATAAGAAAGAGATGGGTATCTGGGCTCAAACTAAGATGGAGCCAAACTTTGGTGGTTACCGCAGTGTTGGCCAAGGTATGGGCCCTACTCTGAACATGGCGTCAGAGATGCAAGGCTACACAATGACTGACCGTGGCACTTGGTTGGCTTACCAAAACAAATTGGATCTTAAAATCCTTTTCCAAGGTGACGAGAACCTATTCAACCCTTACCAAGTGATTCTAGTTAACCCAGAGCGTTACCCAAGCATTCATTACCAAGCAGCAAAAACGTTCAGCGATTGGTTAGTTAATCCTAAAGGTCAAAAACTGATTAACGACTTTAAGCTGCACGGCAAGCAACTGTTTGTGGCAAGTGCTGAGTAGTTTGTCGCTTACGCGGACTAATCCTTAGCTTGTGCTAAATAGGGTTAAAGATTCACTCTTTGCCAAACAGCACTACGCTTAACTAGTCTGCAAACTAAACAAGTAAAGAAATAATAGCTGGCCAATAAGGCTCATTAATATTGTGTCAGCTATGATTAACATCAGTCATTACCGATAAAAACCTATTATCGATTCACACGAGATACTTCATGACCTTATGGCAAACAACGCTAGATGCATTGAATTTACTGGTGAATTTTGACCACGATCTGTGGCAAATCGTCGCGGTGTCCTTCAGTGTATCTTTGTCCGCCATCTCTTTGGTAATTGTTCCCTCTATCATCATGGCTTTCTTATTGGCCTACACGGAATTCCCCGGGAAATGGGCGTTACTTTCTGTAATCAACACATTACAAGCAATACCAACCGTGGTTATCGGCTTGTTGATGTACATGATGCTTTCTCGTTCTGGCCCACTGGGCGATTGGCAACTGCTATTCACTCAAAAGGCAATGATTTTAGGTCAGATGCTGATCTGTTTCCCTATTCTAGTCGCCATGATGCACGGTGCGCTGCAAGCCAGCGATCGCCGAGCAGTGGAAACAGCGCGCACTCTGGGAGTTTCAACCACTCGTGTTGCGTGCACCTTGATCTGGGAAACTCGTTTTCCTTTGTTGGCGGCAGTCATTGCAGCGTTTTCTCGCATTGTGACTGAAGTCGGTTGTTCAATGATGGTTGGCGGCAACATTATGGGAATGACAAGAAACATCCCTACTGCTATTGCAATGGAAAGTCACAAAGGCGCTTTCGCTCAAGGTGTGGCGTTAGGCATGGTTTTATTGGCACTGGCATTAGCCCTTAACTTTTTCCTTTCGAGTGTGAGAGGAAAAGGCTATTTAAGAACTTAGGAACGCTGTCATGAGTATAAAAATAACAACGCAGCAAATTTCAATGCGCTACAAAGAGCGTGTTTTGTTCCACATCCCTGAACTGTCGATCGGTCCGAACGATGCGATTTATCTTAAGGGCGATAACGGTGTAGGAAAAACCACTCTACTAAAAATTCTGTCTGGATTGATTAAGCCGAGCTCTGGTCGAATTCAGTCACCGACACAAAGCTGGCAACATAACCTGTTTCCTCGACTAAAATTTAAAGACATCATCTATCTGCATCAGACGCCTTACCTATTTGATGGTTCTGTGTACCAAAATGTCGCTTATGGGATTCGCTTTAACAAAGAGAGCCAAAAAGATAAGCGAGCTCAAATTATTAACGCGTTGAGGATGGTAGGTTTAGAAACCCTAGCAGATGAGCACATTTCTGTGTTGTCTGGTGGTGAACGTCAACGCGTAGCAATGGCACGAGCTTGGATACTCAAGCCATCAATTTTGCTGATGGACGAGCCAAGTGCTTCTTTAGACAAAGAATCTATTGAAAGATTGGTGATTATGGCCGAAGATCTTCTTCAGAGAGGCGCGAGTTTAGTCATTACCAGTCACCAAACCAACGCGTTAACCGATTTGTGCAAGAAGCAATGGTGGATCAAAGACAACACCCTGACTGAGTCACCGCTTCTGCAAGTAATTAAAAAGAACAAAGCACAAGAGAATATTTATGCTGCTTCCAACGCAAACTAGTTGGGTTATTTTGGCTGGCGGACAAGCCAGCCGTATGGGCGGAAAAGATAAAGGACTTGTTGAGCTCAACGGTTCCCCGCTTATTCAATACGTTATAGACAAGCTGTCACAACAAGATGTCAGCATCACCATCAATGCCAACCGTAACTTAGACAGTTACCAAGCATTCGCTCCGGTTGTTTCCGATTCCTTCCCTGATTATCCAGGTCCATTGGGCGGTATTCATGCCGGCCTTAAAAATGCGACCACAGATTGGGTCGGTTTTGTTCCGTGTGACAGCCCACAAATCAGTGATGATCTCGTACAACGCTTTTGTGCGGCTGTAAAAGAAGACAGTGACATTCTTGTGGCTCACGATGGTGAATTTAAACAACCCGTGTTTACCCTATTCCACAAGCGCGTTCTTCCAAAGCTAGAAGCCTTTTTAGAACGTGGCGATCGCAAGATAATCTTGCTCTACAAAGAGTGTGTCACTGAGTACGTTGACTTCAGCGATGCACCAAACTGCTTTGTAAACCTTAATACGCCAGAAGAACTCACCCAATTCGGAACGCTTCAATAATGAAAGATTCAAAACAACGCCCTAACCTGCCGTTATTAGGTTTCGCAGCCTACAGCGGCACAGGTAAAACAACTGTACTTGAAGCTCTGTTACCTTTGTTAACCGACGCAGGTTTGAAAGTTGGCGTTCTTAAACATGCTCACCACGATTTTGATGTCGATAAGCCGGGCAAAGATAGCTATCGCTTACGTAAAGCTGGTGCGAACCAAATGTTGATCAGCTCTCGCAACCGTAATGTGATGATGACCGAAACACCGGAAGCAGAAGCGGATTTTGATTACCTATTAACGCGCTTCGATACGAGCACGCTTGATTTAATTTTGGTTGAAGGCTGCAAGAACATCGCTTTCCCTAAAATCGAGCTTCACCGTGATGAAGTAGGTAAACCTTGGCTTTATCCAAACGATGACAACATCATTGCTATCGCAGCAGACAGAAAAGTCGAATCTGATCTTCCACAAATGGCAATCAGCGACTTAGAAGCAATTCGTGATTTCATCATTGAATACGCTCAGTCATTTGACCCTGTATTGAAAACAAGCAAAACAGCGGCGTGTTCATCATCAAAAGATAATACACCAGTTGTATGTTGCGACTCTTTCTCCCCAGCAGGTCTTACCGTGACTCAAGGCCAGCAAAAGATTGTTGATAGCATTGATGCACTAGAGCTGACGGAATCTGTAGCCCTAGAACAAGGGTATGGTCGCGTATTGGCGGAAGATGTTATCTCACCAATCAATGTACCTCAGAACACGAACTCTGCAATGGACGGTTACGCCATTCGTAGTGAAGACTTAGAACTGGATAGCTACCACGTTGTTGCTGAAGTTATGGCAGGACACAGCTACGACAAGACAGTTCAACAAGGTGAAGCGGTTAAAATCATGACAGGTGCACCAATGCCAGAAGGTGTTGATGTGGTTGTTATGCGTGAGCAGGCTATTCAAGATGGTGACACAGTTAGTTTCCCAGACGCAAAAATCTCAGTAGGACAAAATGTCCGTATGGCGGGTGAAGATCTTGAAATCGGCCAACCTGTCTTTACTCGTGGCACGCGAATCGAAGCACCAGAAATGGGAATGATGGCATCACTGGGTTTCGGTACCTGCCCTGTTCTACGTAAAGTGAAAGTTGGCGTATTCTCGACAGGTGATGAGGTCCAAGCACCAGGTAGCGAGCAGAAACCAAATTCTATCTACGATTCAAACCGTTTTACGATTATCGGTATGCTTCAGAAGCTAGGTTGTGACATCGTTGATTACGGCATCATTGAAGATGACGAACAGAAGATGATGGATGTCCTTCATGCAGCGTCGTTAGAGACTGACATGGTATTAACGTCTGGCGGAGTGTCTGTTGGTGACGCTGACTATATCAAACTCGCGCTAGATAAATTGGGTGAGATTAACTTCTGGCGCATCAACATGCGTCCGGGTCGTCCTCTTGCTTACGGTAAAATTGAAGATAAACCATTCTTCGGTTTGCCAGGCAATCCAGTCGCAGTAATGGTGTCGTTCATCAACTTTGTTGAGCCAGCGATTCGCAAGCTGCAAGGTCAAACAAACTGGACACCAGTAAAAGCGAATGCGGTAGCTACTGAGCAATTACGTTCTCGCCAAGGCCGTACTGAATTTAGTCGTGGTGTGTTCACTATGAACGAATCTGGTGTACTTGAAGTTAAGACAACAGGTAAACAAGGCTCAGGCATTCTGCGCTCAATGAGTGAAGCAAACTGCTTAATTGAAATTTCACCATCGGTTGATACCGTCAAAGTTGGTGAAACAGTGACGATCATTCCACTGCAAGGCCGTGTTTAATTAGCAAAACTGCCTAGGTGTGTTGATTGCACTAAAGCTCGAAGCCCCTTCTGCGATGGTTTAATCACAAGGGGCTTTTATATTTCAGAGCTAACCTTAATAAGTAACCCATTAACTAAGTTAATCTTAAGATTTCTTACCATTACCTTGAGCGACGTACGGTTTTTATGTAGAGTGCGCCCAAAGTAAAAATTCTATTGGAGCGCATCATGGCTCGTACCATTCTGTACACGTACAAAGACGAAGAAAAAGAGTTACTGTTTTCAAAACAAGAACACCGCACGATCCAAGAAGCGGTTGCGGATGCTGAAGGCATCGACATCACCGAATACTTAAAAACAGAGCAGCAGCTTGAGTTGATTTCAGACACTAAAGCAGTTCGTAACTACCAAGACAACTACTTCCGTAAGCTAGGTTTTTCAAAGCTTACACTGAAGCAAAAAGAAAACCTTGGTGTTGGTAAAAAGAAGAAGTAATTTTCTAATGAGCTTCGCTCTTAATAACGAGTTACTGGCTCTAATCACCCAAACAATAAAAAATGCCGCAACCTCTTTTGAGATTGCGGCATTTTTATTTATTCTGCGAAATGTGCTTGGCTGAAAGCCATCACTATTTGATGTTTAGGAATGCAGCACCACGGACGCCGCCTGAATCACCGTGTTTTGCTTTGATGATCTTCGGACACTTAGCAACAGACAGTAAGTACTTAGGCACACGCTTTGGCATTTCTTCGTAGATAAGCTCGAAGTTTGAAAGGCCGCCACCCAGTGCAACAACGTGTGGATCTAGGCCAGTAAACAAGTTCGCAAAGCAGATTGCTAAAAGCTCCATGAAGCGGTCAACGTGTTCAGCCGCTTTAGCCTCACCTTCGTTGTAAGCTTGGATAATCTCAATCGCTTTCTTCTTCTCGCCAAAGTAGTGCTCGTAAATCAATTCGAAACCACGACCCGATAGGTAGCTGTCTAGACAACCTTTTTTACCACAACCACAACCTAATAGCGGTGCGTTGTCACCAAGGTGGAACCATGCATCCAAAGGTAGACGCATATGGCCTAACTCACCGGCAACGTGGTTACGACCAGAGAATACCTTACCTTCGTAAACTAAACCGCCGCCAAAACCTGTACCTAGAATCAGACCAGCAACTGATGGCTCGTCTTTTAGCTCGTCATCCCATGCTTCAGAAAGCGCGAAACAGTTCGCATCGTTTTCGATCTTTACGCTACGACCGATTAGCGCTTCTAAATCTTTACGTAATGGCTTACCTGTTGATGCAGGAACATTAACAACCAGCATAGTACCGTCGTCTGCGTTTTCCATACCAGGAAGGCCAAGGCCGATTTTGCCTTCGCAAGAGAATTCGCTATCGTATTTCTTTACTAAACCAGCGATCGTATCAAGCAGTAACTGATAGTCATCTGTTGGTGTTGGAACGCGCTCTGTCGCTACTCGCTCAAGTTTCTCATTGAATGCACCAAATTCAATTTTAGTGCCGCCAACATCGAAGCCGTAATACATGAAATCTCTCCAATTTTTCCCTAAATTCGGGCAAATAAACTCTTTAAATAAAACAACTGGGGAACATTATCCATAACACTCCCCCTACAAACCGTGATAGATAACAAACTTATCTCGTGTTTGAGTCTGTTTGAACAACAAGTCAGCACAAAGCGGTTAAAGGTTAGAGTGACGTCTCATTTTTACTGTGCGCTATGAAAGCATTCAGGCTTGGTTTGGTCGGATCCGACTTGTAACGAGTCTTACTTAGCATGTAGCTTTCACGAAACGCTTCAAACCACAGCTGTAATGTTTTGGCGCCCAGCTCTTCACCTGCCTGTTTTAATACCAAGCTTGCTACTTCTGCAGTTGAGAGGTGTTGCTCATTGTCTGACTTTCGCATCATGTATTGAGAAACCGATTCAGGTTCAATCGACAACACAGGTAAATCTTGCAGGTACTCAGAACGTCTAAAGATACGTCTTGCTTCGCGCCAGCTACCATCTATGAAAATCAGAAGTAGCTTTTTGTTTGGATCACGCATTTGCGGCAGGTCTTGAACCACTCGTGATTTGTCATCGGTATAGTCTTCAGGGAACACAATCACAGGTTGATACTTTTCGCCCTTAAGAACGTCAAGCATCTCTGTGTTTGGCTCAGTTCGATGCCAAAGGTACACATGGCTGTCTTTCACCGTGTCTACAATCAAACGACCCGTGTTACTTGGCTTTAAGATTTCGTTATCAGACAAGATCAACATGGTTGCTACGTTCGTATCTATGTCTGGTTGATGCTCACAGATACAACTGTCTTGTTTGATTTTGCAATACTCACATCGCACCACCTTACATCCACGCGCGTTAAACGGCTTTGTAGAAAGTGATAAACGGTGTTGGTACAAACGATGGAAAGCGTGAATTCTCATGGACAATAACGATAGATAGAACTAGAAAAGTGGCACGATTGTACTTACAGTGGCTTGATAATGATAGAAGGAATTCTTATGCAGGACCCATCACTACTTCGCCTTGTCTGTTTTATCACCGCTTTTGTCTTGTGTGCTTTGTGGGAATACCAAGCACCTAGAAAAACACTAACGCAAAACAAGTGGTTTCGATGGGGAAATAACTGCTCATTAATGGCGCTTAATAGTGTTTTACTGGCGACATTAATACCTGTTGCGGCATTTCAAGCGGCACTGATCGCGGAAAACAATCAATGGGGTCTGTTCAATAACGTCAGCCTACCCTTTGAAATCACAGTGTTCCTTTGCGTCGTGTTATTAGATCTTGCCATTTACACTCAGCACCTCGTCTTCCACCGTATCCCTGTGCTATGGAAACTTCATCGCGTTCATCACGCCGATCTGGATATAGACGTAACCACGGGGACCCGCTTTCATCCAATTGAGATGATCTTATCGATGTTGATTAAGGTTGCGTTGATTTTCGTTTTGGGCGTACCGGCTCTAGCGGTTGTGATATTCGAGGTCGTACTGAATGTGAGTGCGATGTTCAATCACAGCAACGGTCGTTTACCTTTATGGTTCGACAAACAGCTTCGTAAAGTGATTGTCACACCAGACATGCATCGAGTGCACCATTCAGTCATCGTCAAAGAGACCCACTCTAATTTTGGTTTCTTGTTATCGGTGTGGGATATCTGGTTTAAAACGTATCGTGCTCAACCCGAGCTTGGTCATGATAAGGTAAGCATTGGCGTGCCAGAGATACGTGATGGGAAGGAACAGAGGCTGGATAAACTGATTACCCAGCCATTTAGATACAACCAGTACAAATAGAATGAGATTTAGCTAACCAACAAACGTTAGGCTTTTAGCTCACGCAGGTAGCGGTAGATGGTATGGATAGAGATATCGAGTCCTTTTGCCGCAATTTGGGCACTGTCTTTCAAATCGAAAATCCCCATCTCATGCAATCGAGTGACAATCTCTCGGCTCTTCTTGGATGGCGCGATGTCTGCGTCATTACTTACCTGTTCTCTTACCGTTTCAATTGAGCTGTGCATCATCTCTTCATTACTACGTGCAAAGGTTTCTGGCGTCGTTTGAGGACGGTCGACATGTGGTAGCAAACAAGGGACAAGTGAATGCATCACTTCTTGAAATGGTGCGTCGAGGTTGGTGTTGATACACAACAAACCAATGGCTTGTTGTTGAGGGTTTCGAATGATGGTCGTCATTGAGCGTAAGGTTTTGCCATCGGGACATTTTGTCATGTAAGCGCCCGAAACATCGTTACCTTGAGTGAGCTTCATCAATGCTAAATTAGTAATTGGAGCCCCTACTTCTCGCCCGGTGACGTGGCTATTCGCAATTTTAATAATCGAAGGATTACGAACATCTAAACTGTGTAGTAACACTTCGGTATGCTCGCCATACATTGCGGCGATGCCATCAACGATGTTCTCAATAGCGTGCAAGATGTCATAGTCACTTTGAGATAATTCGAACACTGAGTCCTTCCTCTTTTGGCGAGAAAACCGCTAAGTAAAAATTACCGAGCGGTTCGTCTTAAAAATAGTTTGAATCAAAAACGTTTGATTACGCTGACATTATATCAATAATCGTAGAGTCTGTAACACTCATACCAGCAGTAACCAATTTTCCAATATTGCGGATACTGGTCTCAACATCATCAGCAACGATGCCTTGGTTGTGTGCCTCATTACAGCGCATTGCCATTAAAAAACCATTAACTGCAGCACTGGTTGAGGTTTTCACTTTCATTGCGCAGGTAGACTTAGCGCCATCACACACCATGCCTGAACAGTCACTCAGGACATTTTGAATCGCGTAGCAGCCTTGCTCAAATGATCCTTTTGCAAGATACACCATCGCCATGGCCGCTGAAGCGCTCGTGACTGTGTTCCCACAAAATGCAGACAACGGTGGGTAATGCGACTTAATGTAAATCGCACCTAAGTGACTCATGATTAATGCTCGTGCCAATTGCTCTTGAGTCGCTTTAAAGTGCTCGGCAATAACCGCGACAGGGATTGTTGCAGCTATCCCTTGGTTACCGCTACCAAAGTTACTCATGGCAGGTAGAGTCGCACCGCCCATTCGAGCATCAGACGCGGCAGCCGTTTGCATGACGATCTTATTCATCAAGTCTTCTGCCATTAGGCCCAATTGAATGCCTTGTACCATCGTACGCCCGACTTCAAGCCCATAGGCATGAGCCAACCCTTCTTCTGACAGCTTGCCATTGAGAGCAGATGCCTCAAGTATAAAAGCAATATCGTCGAAGTCCGCACTGGTGGCAAAGTTGTAGATGCTACCAATATCAATATCGATTCCATCACAGATAGAACCTGTTGGTATTGTTTGATCGCAATCTTGGCTGAATAGAACGGTTCCATTTAAGGATTTTTTGATGATCTGAGTATGACCGCCACTGATTTCTACGGCAGCTATTTGACCTTCAGATTCCACTTCTGCATAGCAATAGATGAATTCGTCTACATCTTTACGGTGTGCGCTGACTTGGCCTGCGTCAATCAATGCTTGTGCTTTTTCGACATCTTTTTCGCTGATGTTCGCCAACACTTCCAAGCCAGCGTGTGGGTCCCCACCAATCGCACCCACGGCTGCAGCTATGGGTAGGCCAATTTTTCCTGTCCCCGGAACAAACACGCCCATAGAGTTTTTGTATAAATTATCCGACACGTACACGCGAACTTTATCGGGTGCACCCACAAGCATCTTGGCCGCAACAGAACAAGCGTAAGCTGCGGAGATGGGCTCTGTACAGCCAAGCGCTGGCTTCACGACGGTATTCAAAATCTCTTTATACTGTTGCCATTGGTGTTTCATAGTAAGGACCTCACACTATTCTTCAATTATTTACGAGCAGCTACTTACGACCAGCAATCGCTTCGATTTCGATTTTCACGCCTAAAGGAAGATCCTTCACTGCAAAACAGCTACGTGCAGGACAGTCTTTTTCAAAGAACTCTTTGTAAACTTCATTGAAAGCTGCAAAGTCATTAATGTCTGATAAGTAACACGTTGTTTTTAGTACTTGATCTAGGTCGCTGCCTGCAGCTTGTAAAACATATTGGAGGTTAAGTAGTGACTGACGAGATTGCTCACTTACGCCACCTTCTACAACACCACCTTTCTCTTTACACACCGGTAATTGACCTGATGTGAAAACAAGGTTTCCGAATGCGTTACCGTGTGAGTATGGACCAATGGCTTCCGGCGCTTGATTTGCTGTAATGATTTCTTTCATGATTCTTCCTATTCAGATTGGCTAAATATTTCGACTACAGTTTAAACACTGAAAACAATAAAATGCAAAAATAGTTGCAACAGGTACCACAAAAACCATTCAATCAAAGATCTCAAAAATGGAAGTTATTTTAAGTTGTTGATTGTAAATAACTTAAACACATACTCTTATTTTGATGATTTCAAAATACCGATCTAAATCAAATAAATTTTAATCTTGATTTGAACATAATTTCATTCGCCAATACGATTCTCACCATAATTTGCAAATAAATTTGAATTTTTAATCTAGGGTGAGCATGTCATGAATAAACAACAAATCCAGGCAGGGTTAAGAGCAATCTTCCCTCTATGCGTTGGTGCATTTCCGTTTTCGTTCATTGTGGGAGCGGTCAGTATTACCGCAGGGATGAGCGTGACTCAGAGTACCTTATGGTCTTTCACCGTGTTTGCCGGATCATCACAAATGGTGGCGTTAGGGCTAGTTCAGTCATCAGCAAGTATTGTGGTCATCATGTTTACGACATTCATCATAAACCTGTGCCATATGCTATACAGCGCTTCAATGTCAGAGCACATGAAATCCTATCCCTTTCACGTTCGTATGTTGATGTCCTATGGCCTTACCGATGAGGTCTATGCAGCAACGATCAATGAGATGAAGCAAGAAGGTGAAAGTCGACACTGGTTCTATTTAGCGGCAATGGGTGGTTTTTGGGTTAACTGGGTAGTGGCAGATTTCCTTGGCGCACTGATTGGTTCTTCGTTCCCTGAAATTGCTAACTATGGATTGGATTTCGCGATGGTCGCTGCCTTTATCGCTATCGTGATTCCTCAAGTGAAAAGCCGTGAATGTATTGTTGCAGCCATTGTCGCGACCTTTACTGGGGTGCTTCTTGCAGAACTTCCCTACTCTCTTGGCCTTGTCATTGCTGCCGTTGTTGGGGTGTACGCAGGCTACCGAATCGACCTGTCAACTGAACAAGCGGAACAAGAAGCGATGCAAACTGACCTATTAACTCAAGAACGTGGAGTGGCATAGCAATGAATACTACGACTTTTATTCTTATTACTCTTGCGATGGCAGCGGCGACCTTTGTTATTCGATTCTCAGTGATTGGTTTAGCTGGTAAGTTTGAGATGTCGGAGCGATTCAAAAAGACGCTGCGCTTTGTCCCTTACGGTTTTACCTGCGATTATTGCTGTCGAGATATTAGGTGCAGGGCCAGATATGGAATTTGATCTACACAACCCAAAAGTATTGGCCGCAATTGTGTGTACGCTTGTGAGCCTGCGCTTTGACTTGATTTGGGTGGTAATCAGTGGCGTTGCATCGCTGATATTTTTCCAGCACGTCATGCCTACCTTTTTTATGTAAGCATTCCAACACTAACTACAAGCCAAAAGGCAGAGCGTGAACTCTGCCTTTTGGCTTGTAGTTTTTCGGATTTTTAGTATTTTCGGACGAAGCAGCTTGTGACTGCGCTAAGTGTTTTAAATAGCTAGGTTATTTCTCAGCGTCGAATTGATACTTATGAAGCATAGCTTGTTGATGACCTGCGATTTCTCCCACTTGCTCAGAACTTTCAATCATAGATTCAAGTTGGAGTTTGGTGTTTTCTCCCTGCTCGGATACGCGCGTGATTGAGTGTGTCACATCAACAGTTGCACGAGCCTGTTGCTCAGTTGCGACCATAATTTGCTCGACACGCCCTTTGATCTGGTTAACTGCAACTTCAATCTTCTCAAAAGCTTGTTTTACATCGCCGCTCGCTTGTAGTGCATTTGCCATTTCAGTTCGTGATTCAGTCACGGAGGTACGAGAACGATCCGCCGCCGCCACCAGCTCATTCATCATATTTCGAATATTGGTGGTTTGTTGGGATGTACCACTCGCTAATTTCCTTACTTCATCTGCAACTACCGCAAAACCACGACCTTGTTCTCCTGCTCGCGCTGCTTCTATCGCTGCATTCAATGCCAACAGATTGGTGTTTTCTGCAATACCACTGATCATGTCGACCATTTCACGAATTTGCTTCACTCGTCCATCAAGATCAGCCATTGACTGTTCGTTCATGTTCAAAGAATGCTCTAAAGCTTGTAAGCGCTCTTGGTTTAAGCCAATAACCTGGCTACCACTCACTGATTCATCTTCTGCGACTTGAGCGTCATCATTCGATGCGTTTGAAATACGTGCGATTTCACCAATAGACGCTTCAAGTTGTGTGATTGTGGTGATCATATTCTGTAGAGATTCATTCTGCTCATGCAAACTTAAGTTGGTTTGCTCTGCAGCGTCGTGACTCACTTCTGCGGTCTGATAAAGCGTTTCGCAGTTTCGAGTAACTAAACGTATAGAATCGGCCGTTGAATCGACAACCGTATTAAGTTTAGAGGTGATGACTTGTAGCTCGAGTGGGCCAAGCAACGCACTCTGCTTCGAGAAGTCATGTTCTGCAAGTGACGTTAACTGACGTGTAATGTTTTTTAAGCCTTTGTTCATCCAACGACGCAGCACTAGCCATGACGTAATAATGATCATGGCGATCACTAAGCCACTAATGAATAACACGCGGTCAATGTTAGTAATGGTTTGATTTACGACCAGCTCACTTTCATCGATTAATTGAGACGCTGTCGACGATAGTTGATTGAGCGTATTAATCACCGTATTCGCAAGTCCAATCACTTGCGCTAAGTTTTGCTCTTGCTGTTTAACTAGCTCTAGCTTCAGCAATATTTGTTTGATTACGCCCTCTTCTGTAAAGCCCTCTTTTACCATTTGATAAGGGGCGATTAGGCTCGCGAATTCGACAATGTCCGGCTGCCAATCTGAGAAATCACTGTAGGCCAAATTGAGACCTGCGATTCGGTTCCTCAATTGACGATATTCATCTTCTGCTTTCTCAAGGTCGTTTTGCATCATTAGCATTAAGAAAGT
This sequence comes from Vibrio sp. Isolate22, assembly GCF_022398115.1. Taxonomy (NCBI): domain Bacteria; kingdom Pseudomonadati; phylum Pseudomonadota; class Gammaproteobacteria; order Vibrionales; family Vibrionaceae; genus Vibrio; species Vibrio sp. Isolate22. The sequence goes on from NZ_JAKEUW010000044.1 coordinate 27,201, forward strand.
ATTGGCCATCGCAGATGCACTCGACGTAAAACGGTTCGCCGCATCGCTCGCTTCTGGATTATCTTCAACTAAGAATGAGCTAATACGATTCATTTCAGGACCGATAGATCCAACGCCGTAACGAAACTCACCAATTTTACTGTCGATCAGATTTTGCTTACTTTGTATTTCAATTTGTGCAGAGAGAACCGTGTTGGTCATTTGTTGTAGCTGTGCCATATCGTCGATAAGGCTTTGCTTTTGTTCAAGAGAGATCGCATCAGGAAAAGATTGGGAGATAAAAAGGAGTTCCTTAAGCGTATTGTTACTCTCCGCAGCGAGTTCATCGATCAAATAACGGGTTTCGTTTAATGTGTCTAAGTCCGTCGATTGAGTGCTGTAGGTAAGAAGTTTGACTTGTTCTAGTACGCTTTGGGTTAATTCTGCGTTATGCAGAGCGAGTGGTAGAGCTTGTTCAGACAGAGTATCAAAGTATCCACCTACTCTATCTACGCCACGAATACTGACCATAGATAAAAAGCTAACAAGTAGAAGAATCGAAATAAATACGGCACTAACCGTTTGAATGAGCGAGAATGTATATCGTGAGGGTTTTATTGATAAGTTGGTGTCAGTCATGCGAAATCCAGTTTGACTACAAAAAGAGATATCCTTAAGTTAGTCGGTATACTAGAAGCCCTTGATTACGCTTTTATTTCAATTTTCTTTCAGAAGAGTTACATATGAAATTCAGAAAAATGCTTGCAGTTACAATAACTTTCGCAACATTAACCGCTTGTAGCTCAGCACCATCTCCTTCTAAAAATAGCCAGATTGCAAATAAACCTCTATCAAAGTCAGAACAATTGACTACTAATGCTTATATGAGTGTCTATAAGCAGTGGAAAGGCGTACCGTATCATTTCGGTGGAACTTCATTCAGAGGCGTGGATTGTTCAGCGTTTGTCCAAATTGCTGTGCAAAATGCGACGCAGCAAGCATTACCAAGAACGACAAAAGATCAGAGCAAACAAGGCGTTGAAATCGCTTATGAGCAAGCAAAGAGTGGAGATTTGGTATTTTTCAAGACGTCTTTCACCGTTAGGCATGTAGGTGTGTATTTGGGAAATAACCAGTTCCTACATGCGTCTACGTCGAAAGGGGTGATCATATCTAGGCTAGATAACCCATATTGGGCTTCTAAATTTTGGCACTTTAGGCGTATATAGTGTATTTGCGAGGCCACCAATCGAATTAAGGGCAACCTCATAGAAGTGCTACGCTTTCAGTCCCGTCAATAATGACAAATAGAGGTTAATCGTATTTTGCTACTGCAGTATCAAACAGATTCTTCACTAATGCGATGTACTCGTCTAGAAATACTATCTGTTCGTTCGTCGCTTTCTTAGCCCACACGCCTGCAAGCACTTCCCCTAAATCAGCAACCACGGCATCTGCTTCTTTAAGCAACTGAAAACGTACACTTGAATGCAGCTCAGGGTTTTGCTCGAAGATCGCCATAATGTTGCTTGAAATCATGTCAGTCACAATGTCTTCAACACTTTCGTTTCCAGTATCACCGTTACCATTAGTAAATACATCTAGGTTGAATGATAAGTGCTCGATCAAAGCTAGGTAGCCATCGGTTTCTACAACCACAATAAATCTCCGTTTTAAGCTCTAAGGCAGATTAATATGTATAAGGCTAATACTATGTATATGAAGTCATTTGTCATCATTTTATTGCTATAACGAGTATTAAAATGATCTTTGTTAGTATTTAAGTGCAAAATTGAATCAATAAACACAATGCAGCTCACTCGATAACAAGTCCCCGCTCTATTCAAACCACAACCTATCAACAACTCTCTCTAGCATTAGCGCATAGACCTTAACAAGCTATCGATGATTTTCTAGTGGAAGTAACGTTATTTAGTGTCGCACGTGATGTTTGTTCCAACTATTTCGCGGTTGGTAACTCACTTTTTACTGATTTATCAAAGGTATTCGCACAGTCTGAGTTCACAAAACCGTTAATTGATCGGTACTCTCTTGTACTAGTGCTGAGAACATTGACCAGAACGTCTATAAATCACGCAGATTTGTCCTAAACTATTGCTATCAAACGATAGTATTTCACTCCAACAGTTCATTGAGGATTTCCTATGTGGCAGGCCATTTCTCAACAGCTTTCAGACACACTTCTATTCAATTTCCAGATTACCGAGCGCGTTAAAGTGCCTGGTGGTGACATTAACGATTGCTATATGATCAGCGACGGTAATGAACGTTACTTCGTTAAGGTGAATCAGCGAGAGTTCCTACCTAAGTTTGAGATTGAAGCTGAGAACCTTCGTTTATTAAGAGATACTTCTACAGTCTACGTGCCTGAGCTGGTGCTGATTGGTAAAACTAAAGAGTGTTCATTTATCATTCTTAACTATCTGCCTACTAAACCACTTGAGACAGGCAACAACAGTTACGACTTTGGTGTCCAGCTTGCCAAACTTCATCAATGGGGTGAGCAAAAAGAGTTTGGTTGCGACCAAGACAATTACATCGGCAGCACACTTCAACCAAATCCCTGGCATAAAAAATGGGGGCGTTTCTTTTCAGAACAACGCATCGGTTTCCAACTCCAGCTGCTAAAGGAGAAAGGTATCGAGTTTGGGGATATTGACGACATCGTTGATATGGTGAATATGAGACTTGCTGGCCACAACCCTCGCCCTTCATTACTTCATGGTGATCTTTGGAACGGCAATGTAGCTAATTCGGCATTTGGTCCTATTTGCTACGACCCAGCTTGTTATTGGGGTGACCACGAGTGTGATTTAGCGCTCACTGAATTGTTTCAAGGCTTCCCGCCTGAATTTTATGAAGGATACCAAAGCGTCATGCCGCTTGACGTTGGCTATACTGATCGAAAAGACATTTACAACTTGTACCACCTTCTTAATCACTGTAATCAATTTGGCGGTGAATATCTGGCGCAAACAGAAGCGTGCATTAAGAAGATTCAGGCTGTGTAATACTTGTCACAATAGACAAGCAGTCAGATGGTATGAGTTAGCTTGAGGAGAATTTGTCATGCAGAAATACACAGAGAAACATGTCTCCTGCCCTCATTGCGGGCACGGTATTAATATAACGCTCGATGCCTCCAACGGCAGCCAAGATTTTTACGACGACTGCCCTGCGTGTTGCAATGCCATTCATCTAGACATGCAAGTCGATGAAGTGCGAGACAGAATCAATCTGTCGATCGATGCCGACGATGAGCAAGTGTTTTAATCAAGGCTTCTGACTAGCAACAAAATCAAAAAAGAGCACATAAGGTGCTCTTTTTAATTTAGCGATCTGCGTAAATCGAACAACGCAAATTAAATGCGTCAGTTAATTACTTCTGATTTGCTAGTACACGTTCCACAGTATCAACAATTGCTTGAGTTTGAGGGTCAAATTCGATGTTTACTTCGTCACCCACTTCGCGGCCACCAAATAGAGTGCGATTCAGGGTTTCTGGGATTAAATGTACAGAGAAACGGTTATCTTCCACTTCACCAATCGTTAGTGAGCAACCATCAACACCAATGTACCCTTTACTCAGAACATACTTCATTGATGTTTCTGGTAGTTCAAACCAAAGTGTACGGTTGTTTTCGGTTTTGATGACTTCTACTAACTTAGCCATTAACGAAATGTGACCAGACATACTGTGTCCGCCAATTTCGTCTCCAAATTTCGCAGCACGCTCGACGTTCACTTTATCGCCAACATTTAGAGCACCTAAATTCGTTAAACGTAGTGTCGCTTGCATCAAGTCGAAAGAGATTTGGTTGCCTGAAATTTCTGTCACAGTTAGGCAACAACCGTTGTGAGCAACAGAAGCGCCAATCGCTAATCCCTCTACCATTTCATCAGCCAACTCAATGGTATGAGTCTGAAACATATCTTTTTTATTGATAGCAACCAGTGTTGCCATGCCTTGAACGATACCTGTAAACATAAGTTTCCTATTTAGCATTCTAGGGCGTGCTGACCGTTCGTGGTTAAATTTTGTTCGAGATAAAAGCGTTTTAATCGCGGCGAGGGGGAAGTAGCCTAGTCATTCTAAGTAAATCTCCCTCAACAAAGAGTAAAACGCTTTTAGCCGAACCCTTCGGGCAGCGTTTGCTGGTCATTTTTACTACGTTATCGGCTTCTCATGTAGGCTAGCTACACATCGACGCCTCTGCCTTGTATAAATACCCAGCAACTCGCTGCAAAAATCAGCTCGAAAGATCAACACGCCCTAATAACAAGTTTTCATAGCAGTTATTGTGACATTTCTTTATGATTCGTCCAATGGAAGCTTAACGATCAGTGTCTCTGATTCCTTCTGAATATTCATTCCGTCTCTTATTTCTGTCTCATCTGGAGTTATTTGTGCATCGTTACAAAGAAGAAGCCTCAAATCTAATCAAACTTGCGACGCCAGTATTGATCGCATCTATCGCGCAAACCGGCATGAGTTTCGTTGATACCGTTATGGCCGGTGGCGTTAGTGCTATCGATATGGCTGCGGTATCAATCGCGGCAAGTATCTGGCTTCCTTCAATTTTGTTTGGTGTCGGATTACTTATGGCGTTGGTGCCTGTGGTCGCACAACTGAATGGCTCTGGTCGTCAAATTAAGATTCCTTTTGAGATTCAGCAAGGAGCATTCCTAGCACTTGTCCTTTCGATTCCAATTATTGGCGTTCTTTTCCAAACTCAAGCCATTTTGCAATTGATGGATATTGAAACCTTAATGGCAGAAAAGACTATCGGCTATATGAATGCTGTGATGTTTGCAGTGCCAGCCTTCTTGTTGTTCCAAACCTTAAGAAGCTTTACCGATGGTATGTCTTTGACTAAGCCTGCAATGGTCATTGGTTTTATTGGCCTGTTACTGAACATCCCGCTTAACTGGATGTTTGTTTACGGTAAGCTTGGTGCACCAGCGCTTGGCGGTGTGGGTTGTGGCGTAGCAACAGCTATCGTTTATTGGATCATGTTTGGCTTACTGTTTACCTATGTGCTGACTTCTAAGCGCTTAGCTAAAATCAACATTTTCGGTCAATTCCATAAACCTCAGTTAAAAGCTCAAGTTCGTTTATTTAAACTTGGGTTTCCTGTCGCCGCAGCACTTTTCTTCGAAGTGACACTGTTTGCGGTAGTTGCGCTGTTAGTCGCCCCACTCGGCTCATTGATAGTAGCGGCGCACCAAGTTGCGATTAACTTCTCTTCATTGGTATTTATGATCCCAATGAGTATTGGTGCTGCGGTTAGTATCCGTGTTGGTCACAAGCTTGGTGAAAACAACACTGAAGGCGCAAAAATCGCGACTCACGTCGGTATCATTGTTGGATTGGTAACAGCGTTTATCACAGCGGCACTAACCGTGTTGTTTAGAGAGCAAGTGTCACTTCTTTACACAGAAAATACAGCAGTAATTACCATCGCAATGCAGCTCCTGATTTTTGCCGCGGTATACCAATGTACTGATGCAATTCAAGTCATCGCTGCGGGTGCACTTCGTGGCTATAAAGATATGCGTTCAATCTTCAATCGTACTTTTATCGCTTACTGGCTGCTTGGTCTACCGATTGGCTACATCTTAGGAATGACGGATTGGGTTGTTGAACCAATGGGCGCACACGGCTTCTGGATTGGCTTCATCGTCGGTTTGTCTTCAGCAGCGATTATGCTGGGCATGCGTTTGCACTGGATGCACAAACAAAGTGATGAAGTACAGTTGGAGTTTGGCTCTCGCTAAGCACTTCTTCTAAACAAGTTTATTAAACAAAAGAGCTCTGATTATCAGAGCTCTTTTTTATTCTGTCTGCGTTTATGCCGTATCACCTTACTCTGTATCCCAAATAGTTATCAGCAAGGCTTGTTCGCGATGCTTATTCACAAGTGTCTAATAGTCACTTTTCTCTCTAACGAACCTTGCAAATTTGGGCTTACCATTTTGAGTGAAGCCATTATAACGAAAGGTAATTCGACTACCAATTTCAGGAGGAGATAATCGCATCTTATCGGTGAAGCCACTTCCAATGTAGAACTCCACACCATCTTCTGTGTGTACCAAAATTGAGCCCATCATCCCCTTATACTTGCCTGTTCCTGTCTTGTAGCCAATAACGGTCGCTTCTGCATCGTGGTGACGTTTGAGTTTTAATAAGTCATTACTTCTACCCGCTTGATAGCGGCTGGTAATCTTACGAAGCATCAATCCTTCGCCTTTACTCTCATCGACATTATCGAGTTGGTGAAACAATGCCTCTTCACTTGGAATTGGTGTGTGCTCCACATACCCAATATGCGGCTCGTCTATCACTCTTACCCAATGCAAGATGTTGTAGTAACGTTTCTGATAGTCGCCCGCTGCGCCTGGCATATCGAACAGCATGAATTCGATTTCCTGCCACGCAGTATCACTTGGCGTGTGGTCTAAGACCGTTGTTTGGACTAAGTGAAAATTGCTTCTTCCCGCCCACAGTTCCCCTTCTAAGTGAACATCCGGTAACTCTTTAACAAACCACTTCGGTGCATAAATTCGATTGCCATTTCGGGTATAAAGATGTTGGCCATCCCACAGAGCCCTAATGCCGTCCAGTTTTTCACTCGTCCAATACTCTGACACATCGATGTCTTGCTTATAGGTATTAGCTAACACCAATTGTTCTGGAGGCAGATAAGAAGCATGAGAAGGTAACGCAGAACATGCACACAGTGTTGCTATTGCCAATCTGGTTAGCCTCATTTCAAAATTCCTTTTGTGTCATCGTCAGTTATCAGTATTGGCGTTTTGGTCAGCTCCATTGCCTATCCTAGGTGTTCTGGCCATTCATCATTCAAACTTTCGGTTAAGATGCGATCGATACATCAACCTTATCTAGCATTGTGTTTCATTCGCAAAATCAATTCGTTACAGCTCCCAAAAATCCAACCGTTTTTAGTTCTCATATTGAGAAACGGCTTTTCTCAATATGAAACACACAAAGCACACACCTATAACCATTTGAAAAATAAAGATATAAAAGTTGGCACATTCAGTGCTTTGGTAAACACAAGCAAACAAGGAGATAAGACTATGGAACTACGTAAGATTGACTTAAACACAACAACACTAACTCTTTCTATTTACGGTGATCTAGATGCCGCCGGTAGCCGCGATGCACAAACGGACATCGATGATGTGATTTCAAACGATGGTCATCCTGAGATCGAAGTTGATTTCAGCCAGGTAGAGTTTTTGGATTCGTCAGGTGTGGGCGCGATTGTTTACATGTTCAAACGCCTAACTGAACGTGAACGTAACATGCGATTAGAAAACGTATCAGGTCAACCGCTAGAAATTATGAATCTACTGCGAATTGGACACGCTATCCCTGTTAACTCAAAAAATCCTACAAATTCATGAAGATCCACTAAGCTAGAAGTAACAAAAAATAATAATAAAAAGTTAAAAAACAAAGGACGTTGGCATGAATACAATCAAAAACTACATAGCCCTATCTCTGTCTGTGTTAGTTCTGGGTTGCACAAGTTACCCAGAACACGGCACTGGCGGGCTGGCAGAGAGTTATGATTCGATGAATTATCAGAATGCTGATTTTTCACCGGTTATGCCTGATGAGCCTCTAGGTCCAGAACACGGCTTACGTTTTGATTGGCAACTCGCAAAACTTCATCTAGACGCTTTAATCCAAGAAGGCGCACGTTGGTGTTTTCCTGCTGCGGTTGTTCAAGCAATAGAGAAGCAAAATCGAATCGCTAGAGAACTTCAAGGTGGCTTACTGCTTGATGCAGCGAACGATTTGGTTATCCAAAGAAAACGCTTAAACGAGCTTGAACTTCAACTCGACTACGTAACGTCGCAAGCACGTTGCGAACCACCTAAGAACGAAAACCAATTCCGTATGCAGTTGTCGATAATCCAATAACTGTACGATCTACTTAATGTCGACAATCAATTCGCACACAACTCTATCGAAGTGAATCCTAAATACATGGGTAAGCTTACCGAGGCGTCTTACATCTTAAAAGACAACAAGTCTCTAGAGCTAATAGTGACGGGCCATGCAGATGCAACAGGCTCAGAAGAGTACAACGACAAACTAGCCTTAGGCCGAGCGAAACAAGTTGAGCGCTACCTCACTATATTTGGTTTGAGCCCTAGCCGTATCAAAGCCGTTTCGGTTGGTGAAACCGTACCGCTGTTTGAAGGCGAATCTGAAGGTATACGCTTAACCAATCGCCGAGTAAGTATCGAAGTTATCTCACCAGAAAATGCGGCGAAGATGGGAGGTGCACTATGAAATCATTAATCACCTTATTCATGATATTCGCGCTAAGCTTTTCAGCATTCTTGCAAGCGAACGACGAGTTGTCTGATGCCGTTCAAGTGGGTGATCTTATCCAAGTTAATATTCCTGGTGAAACCACATTAAATAAAGGTTTCCAAGTTGATAAGCGTGGTCGAATTACTCTACCTGAGGTTGGCGCAGTATTTGTTGCAGGTTACGACAAACAGCAGCTAAATAAAGTGGTTTTAGAGGCGTTGGCAACCGCTTATAAAGACCTATCCAACGCTTCTGTGTATGTGAAAGAGCAACAAATCATCATCTACGTTCAAGGTTATGTTCAACAACCGGGCGAATACACACTAGCTTTGGGTTCTAGTGTTCAAATGGCGCTTTATGCGGCGGGCGGACTGCGTGCTGGTGCTCAATTGGACAAGTTAATCTTAAAGCGTGGCGCAGAACGTAAAGAGTTCAACTACAAACGCTTTTTAGACTCTGATGATGAAGCTAACCTACCAAAACTTCAATCCCTTGACTCCCTATTTGTACCAGCATCACCGCTAGTTGGTAATATTGAACAAGAATTTGACCCAGCAAAATTAGCAAACTCTGGTGATAGTGCGGATTCTCGCAGCTCTATCAAAGTGTTTGGTGAGGTGAACGCACCTGGTTCATTCACTTATAAAGAAAATACCGATCTTGTTGATGTGTTGATGCGCTCTGGCGGTGTAACTCGCTACGCAAGTGTTGAGCAAATCCGCGTAATTTCAAACAACACTCCTACACTGTTTAACCTAAAGCGTTACTTAGATTCAGGCGATGAAAGTCTACTGCCAGTGTTACGCCCAGGTTCGACTATTTTTGTACCTAAACAAGAAGAAGAGATTAAGTCTGGCGCCAATATGGTTTACGTCATGGGCGAAGTTGCGGCACCAGGTGCATTTGAAGGTAAAAAAGGTGCAACCTTCATGGACATTCTAGCGAATGCCGGCGGCCCTACTCGTTTTGCTGAATCGCGCCAAATTCGCGTTATTAAAGCGGACGGTCGAGTTCTGAGATTCGACTTAGCGGCGTACACAGAAGGCTTACCTAACTCCAACCCACCTGCGATTAAAGCCGGTGATGCGATTTTCGTTCCTGAGAAAACAGATATGAATGAGAAATCATGGTCGAAGATCGCGCCAGACCGAGCAGTAAATGTAATCGGAGAAGTGAATCGCCCGGGTCGCATTGAATGGTCAGACGAAATGAACTTCATGGGCTTACTCGCTCATGTAGGTGGCCCAACTCTTCGTGCCGACACGACAAAGATTGAAATCGTAACTGGACGAAAACTGGTCGTGTTTGATTTAGACGAGTTTATCAAAAATGGCGCACCTCGTGACCAAATGCCCTACATCGCTGCAGGTTCAATTGTTCGTGTACACGACTTACCACAAGACCCTTCTGATAATAAATCACAGTGGGTTCGCCAAAGTTCGTACGCTTCTATCTACATCTTCGGTCAAGTGAATGCTCCTGGTCGTTACCGCTTCACCAAAGACATGCACTTCCTAGATATTTTGTCTGCAGCCGACGGCCCTACTGGTGATGCAGACATCCACAATATTCGCGTAACACACCGCGACAAATCATACGCTAAAGTCAGCAAACTGAATCTGTCTTTGTATTTTGAAACAGGCGATGAATCGTTACTACCGAATGTCACCACTGGCGATACCATTTATATCCCCGAGAAGAATAAAAACTGGCTAGACAAACCAAAAGAAGAAACTGTACGTGTGCTTGGCGCAATCAATAACCCAGGCCGATATGTGTTCAACGACAACATGACCATTTTAGACATCCTAGCGGAAGCTGCCGGACCTACTGATAACGCATACGTCGAAAAGATTACCATTGTTAATATGTCTTGTTGCCAAGGACAAGCGCGTACGTTCGACCTAGTCGAATTCAGTAAAACAGCGAACATTTACAATCTTCCAGTTTTACGCGCTGGTGACACCATTTACATTCCAGACCGTCGCGATAGCTTTATGGAAAAAGCACGTGTAGGCCTGGAAGATATCCTAAGAATCACGACCACGATTGTACTGATAGGAGCGTTATAATGACTATTTCAGCAACGCATGCCGAAGTTGAGCAAATCTATTTGGCGTCTGAATTAAACGGACAACGCTCTATCTGTGTCACTGCCTGTCACTCTGGTGACGGTGTAACATCAGTAGCAACAGCTCTTGCGGAGCGATTTCTATTGGCCGGTCATTCAACACTTTATGTAGATTTGAATCTATTCAACCCTGGTTTCAAAGATTTACACCTGCTTGATAATGAGCAGCCGGGACAACTGATTGAACATATCGAATCACAACGAATGTTTATTGGTGTACCTGCCCCTACCATTTCATCGACACAACTTGCCTATAAAGATCCAGCAACTCTACAAAAAGCGGTGTCTAAGTGGCTTGAGAAGTATGACCGTGTAATTATCGACACTTCTCCATTGCTTAACGTAAACAAAGGCAACATTCCTGCTCAGTCAGTTGCGAGTGCCTGCGATTGTGCACTTCTGGTTGTGGTTTTTGGCGAAACGTCGACTCACCACCTTGAGCAAGCCAAGAAACTTCTCGATGCGAACAGTATCTCTTTAATGGGTTGCATCATGAACATGAAGCACACGCCGAGCTTCGCACAAGAATTGGTTAGACAACTAAACCGAATGAAGTTTATTCCAGCAAAGCTCCGCGAACGCTTTGCAAACAAGTTGTATCAAAACGAATTTCTCAACCTACCGATGTAGTGTCGCCATTATCGTTAGCTAATGAATCACTGAACATATCTCCCAACACTTTCATCGTATTTTCTGTTTTAACCGAAATTAATGTAGAAAATACGATGTTTACGTTCATTCAATGCATTTCATACACAAATTGAGTGGTCTTGCTCCCTTAAAAACACCACCCATCACTTAACTTAGGCGTTAATGTGACACAGTCTATTAAAGTGCCATGTAAATCGCGTCAAAGATGGAATTCGTAGGAATATTCCCTAAGATTATAAATAGAGGTGGTTTTTGACGAATTTGTAATAGTTTGACAAAGTTATCCGATGGCGGTGAAACACCGTGGATAAATCAAGCAAACACACTTTATGCTTTGCGACCTTATCGGTTTATTGATTTTTCTATAAGCACTTCCCCCATCCCTCCTTCTGCTCAAATGGTTCAAACACGGAAAGGATCACCATCGAGCAATTTAGTTAGTCAATCGACCTTGATTAGCTTGGTTGTATTATTAAAGAGAAAGGAAACTCAATATGAAATACAAGTTAAGCTCCGTATTTTTGTTAGTTGCAGCAGCCAGTGGTCATGCTAACGCTGGAGAATGTGGCAGCGTAACAATCGCAGATATGAACTGGAACTCTGCAACCCTCATCGCCAACATCGACCAATTCATCCTTGAACACGGTTACGGGTGTGATGCCGAGCTCATCCCTGGTGATACCATGCCAACTGGCACATCCATGATAGAAAAAGGCCAGCCCGACGTTGCACCAGAATTATGGAGTAACAGCCTCAAAGACGCGCTTGATAAAGGTGTTGAAGAGAAACGACTTCGCTATGCAGGTAAAGCACTTGTAAATGGTGGTGAAGAAGGTTTTTGGGTTCCGTCTTACCTAGTTAAACAAAACCCAGAAATGGCGACAATCGAAGGTGTACGTAAGAACGCTGCGTTATTCAAACACCCTGAAGACCCAGATACATCCGCATTTTATAGCTGTCCTGCAGGTTGGAACTGTCAAATCAGTGCTGCAAACCTGTTTGAAGCACTCAACTTAGAAGACAGTGGTTTTACTATCGTTGACCCTGGCTCAAGTGCTGGTTTATCTGGCTCTATCGCGAAAGCTTACGAGCGTGAAGAAGCATGGTTCGGTTACTACTGGGCACCAACCGCAGTTCTTGGTAAATACGACATGGTTAAAGTCGACTTTGGCCGTGGCGTTGATAAAGAAGAGTTTATCAGCTGTACGACCCAAGAAGGCTGTGAATCACCGAAAGCAACTATGTACCCACCTTCTCCTGTCCATACAATTACCACTGAAAGTTTTGCATCGCGCGCACCGGAAGCGTACGACTACTTTACTAAGCGTGGTTTCACTAATGAAAAAATGAATGCCTTACTCGCTTGGATGGAAGACAACCAAGCCGATGGTGAAGAAGCAAGCATACATTTCTTGAGTGAGTTCCCAGAAGTATGGCACCCATGGGTTTCTGAAGAAGTCGCGAAGAAAGTTGAAGCTGAGCTTTAATAGCAAGACTTAGAGAGTAGTTATATTCCTCTATGGCTACGCTTCAATTCAATGGAGATAACGTCGCTATACTTGATGTTATTCGTGATTCGGAGCCTTGTTCACATGACATTTCACTGTGTTGAGCAAGTCGCTCCGAACTATAAGGATATAAAATGGCTGACAGCAATTGGTTATCGAGCTTCCCTGAAATGGAACGCTCTGATTTGCGAGCAATTAAAAAGACGCTAGACGGCGCATATCGTGAGTTTTCCCGTGAATATGGAGAAATGATCGAATCATTATTTGACCCTCTTCTTTCCTTCCTAGTGTGGTTTGAAAAACTTCTCATCTCTACCCCTTGGTTCATCGTTCTCGGTGTTTGCACTGGTTTAGTTTATGCGGCGAGTCGCTCTTGGAAACTGGCGTTAGGCTGTGTCGCTTCTCTACTTCTCATTGGCTACTTTGGTATGTGGGAAGATACAATGCGGACACTCAGCATCATCACTGTGTGTACCTTAGTTTCTATCTTCCTAGGTATTCCTATTGGTATCGCCATGGCGCGTTCTAATCGCGCACAATCGATCGTTACACCACTTCTGGATATTATGCAGACAATGCCTGCGTTTGTTTACTTAATCCCAGTCGTTATGCTGCTTGGTATTGGTAAAATTCCAGGTCTTATCGCCGTGGTTATTTACGCAATCCCCCCTGTGATTCGTTTAACTAACTTAGGTATTCGTTTAGTCGATAAAGAAGTGTTAGAAGCTGCGACTGCTTTTGGTGCGAGCAAGAAACAGCGTTTATGGGGCGTTCAATTACCATTGGCAATGCCAACCATCATGGCAGGTATAAACCAAACCATCATGATGGCTCTATCAATGGTGGTTATTGCGTCTATGATTGGTGTTAAGGGCTTAGGACAACCGGTTCTTAAATCGATTACCAACCAATATTTCACTCTAGGCTTGATGAACGGCTTTGCCATTGTTGCACTCGCGATTCTGTTTGACCGAGCGTCACAGACTTATGCGCGTAGAACCAATGCCCACCTAGGAGGGTTCAAGCATGACTAAACCATTAATCGAAATTAGTGGCCTGTTCAAAGTGTTTGGGCCTAAACCTCTGTCTGTAATGGACCGCGTTAAGAATGGCGAGCATAAAGATGCGATTCTCGCCGATACCGGTCATACCGTTGGCCTTAAAGAAATTAGCCTTCAGATCAATCGCGGTGAGATCTTTGTGATTATGGGGCTTTCAGGCTCAGGTAAATCAACACTCATCCGTCACTTCAACCGCTTAATTGACCCGACTCAAGGTAAAATCACGGTAGAAGGCATCGACGTAATGAGCTTGAATACTAAAGAGCTAGAAGAGTTTCGCCGTCACAAAATGTCGATGGTATTTCAACGCTTTGGGTTGATGCCACACCGAACTGTGGTTGAGAACGTCGCCTATGGCTTGGAAGTTCAAGGTATCAAGAAAGATGAGCGCCTATCAAAAGCAAATGAGTGGTTGGAAACCGTAGGTTTGAAAGGGTATGGCAATCAGTACCCTGCCCAACTTTCTGGTGGTCAACAACAACGGGTCGGCTTATCACGCGCTCTGTGTACTAACGCTGAAATTTTGTTAATGGATGAAGCCTTTTCTGCACTCGACCCTCTCATTCGAAGCGAAATGCAAGATCAGTTAATTGAACTTCAAGAGAAACTCCATAAAACCATTGTCTTCATCACCCATGATCTAGACGAAGCCCTCCGCCTAGGTGACCGCATCGCTATCCTTAAAGATGGCGAGTTAGTACAGCAAGGCACGCCTCATGAAATCCTACTTAACCCTGCCGATGATTACGTTGAGGCGTTCGTTAAAGACGTAAATCGCGCTCGTGCTTTGACTGTAGAAACAGTTATGCAGCCTCCTTTGTATCGAATCACCTCAGAAACTATCGAAGGTGCATTGGCTCAAATGAAGATGCTCAAGCACGATTACGCTTATCACGTTACTGACGATGGCTATCAAGGTTTGGTCACAAAAGAGAGCTTACAAGACGCCGTTAAAGACTCCTCTGTTCATGATTTCAGTGATGAAATATACGAAGAAGTGCCAGCAGTGTTACCTGATGCGGTTATTGAAGAGGTGCTACCAGACACCATGTCTTGCGACTACTCTCTTCCGGTCGTGGACGAAGATGGTAACCTCAAAGGTGAACTAGAGAGAAGCGCTGTTGCCGACATCTTCTCAGAAACAAGCGAGGAAGAAGTAGAAACGTTCCCAAAGCCATAAATTGACAAAGCGTCTTAGTCCAAGTCCAACTTGGACAAAGGCGTAACCAATTACTGTATTAACACTTAGCAGCAACAAGGTGGCCTTTTTCTTTAGTCTGCTAGATTTAGAGGCAACGAGGGTTTATAGCACTAGAGGGCGTTGTTGACTAAATCAGTTGGAACCTTTTCTCAGTCCTGCGATCTGATCCCATGTAGTAGAAGCATGGTGTTGTTATGGGTAAGTCGAAGAAGAAGATAGCGAACTGGAGTGAGTATAATGAAGCCTTGTGCAAGCGAGGCTCAGTAACGTTTTGGATTGACGACTCAGCCGTTGAAGCATGGCAATGTAAAAGTCACCATGGTAAACGAGGTAGAGGCTTTCAATTTTCTGATACTGCTATTGNTTGATGGTTAAAGGGATATTCTCTCTCCCGTTACGTGCGCTTCAAGGCTTTATCGATTCTATATTTGCTTTGATGAACGTCCCTTTGCGCTCTCCTAACTACACCAGTATTAGCAAGCGTTCAAAGACTGTTCAGGTAAAATACAAGAACAAATCTAAAGGCTCAGTTCGCCATATCGCCATTGATTCAACAGGTCTGAAAGTCTTCGGTGAAGGCGAATGGAAAGTTAAGAAGCATGGAGCCGAGAAGCGTAGAACTTGGCGTAAACTGCACCTGGCCGTTGATGTCGATACCCATGATGTGAKTAGTGCAGAAGTCAGCCTCGTCAATGTTGGTGATAGCGAAGCTCTCCCAACATTATTGAATCCGCTGCGTAGGAAAGTTCATTCCGTATCAGCAGATGGTGCTTACGACACAAAAAAGTGCCATGAAGTATTGCAAAACAAGGGTTGCAAACCTCTCATACCTCCCAGAATAAATGCTGGTTATTGGGAAGAGGGACACCCTCGAAATGAAGTGGTCGATGCACTTAAAAACGATTCGCTAACTCAATG
>NZ_JAKEUW010000045.1:0-43014 GCF_022398115.1 Vibrio sp. Isolate22
AGTATTGGAAAGAGCGGTATGGATACCACAAGCGTTCACTCTCAGAAACAGCGATGTATCGAGTTAAACAGTTGCTAGGAGGGAAACTGAGCTTAAGAAATTACAATGCCCAGGTGGGTGAAACTTACGCGATGATAAAAGCGTTGAACAAGCTTACTAGGTTAGGTATGCCTAAAACCTGTCGTATTGACTAAGAAATACGCGAAACGGGTTGGCTCTATATCTAAATTTAATTACGCAACAAAGCCCGTTATTTGTTATAAAAAAGGCATTTATTCTTCTGATTTAAACTGGGTTGAAGCCCGTTACCGTAAGGAAATCCACTCACCTTAAAACCCTTAAATGCTGAGTTTGCAAGGGTATGCCCATTTATGCAACTTAGCTAATGACACCTCATTTTTTGTCGTCAATATACACCCGTCAGCGCTGGCGTTTTACTGTATATGAAGAGAATTATTATGAGTGATAAAACCCAAAATAAACCACTACCTTCCTTTATTGAAGAACGCTTAAACCATTACATAGAAGATCTCATTACCCAGAACGAAAGCCAAACCCACTTAGTTCTGGGTAAACGTCCTAGGCGCAATTCAGTTATGATGCAAAGCAATGATTACCTCGCGCTATCGCACAACAAACAGATTCAACAAGCCCACCAGCAAGCGGTTGGTGAACATGATGACAATGTCGTCATGTCAGCTATTTTTTTGCAAGACGAGGATTCAAAACCCGCTTTTGAAAATGAGCTAGCGAGCTATGTAGGAATGGAGAGCTGCTTGCTGTCTCAGTCTGGTTGGGCAGCGAACATCGGCTTACTGCAAACCATCTGTCCACCACAAACTCCTGTGTATATTGATTTCTTTGCCCACATGTCTTTATGGGAAGGTATTCGAGCCGCAGGTGCGAGCGCGCATCCATTCATGCATAACAATATCAACCACCTGCGCAAGCAGCTTGAACGCTATGGCCCTGGCGTCATTGTTGTAGATTCCATCTATAGCACCATTGGCACGATTGCCCCACTCCGCGACATCTACGAAATGGCGCAAGAGTTTGATTGTGCACTCGTGGTTGATGAATCGCATTCTCTGGGGACTCATGGCACCAAAGGTGCTGGCCTTGTTGAAGCACTTGGGCTCACTAACCAAGTCGATTTCATTACTGTAAGCTTGGCCAAAACTTTTGCGTACCGTGCTGGCGCGATCTTAGGCCCCAAACAATTGTCTGAGACACTGCCCTTTGTCGCCTACCCTGCGATTTTTAGCTCGACCGTATTACCACAAGAGGTCGCGCGCCTAGAGAAAACATTAGCAGTCATTAAAAGTTCGGACGATAAACGAGAGGCTTTATTCAAACACGCTAAAGCACTCACTACGGGCCTTAAACAGATTGGCTTTAACATTCGCAGCGAATCTCAGATCATCGCTTTAGAGTGTGGTAGTGAGAGAAATACGGAACGTGTGCGTGATTTCTTAGAGGAACGAGATGTGTTCGGTGCGGTATTTTGTCGCCCAGCGACTGGCAAGAACAAAAACATCATCCGCTTTTCTGTGAATGCAGACATGACACCAAGGGATATCGATCATGTACTGACGGTTTGTCACCAGGCATACCATCATCCAGAACTAGAGTTCGTATAGCTCTGAACCCATTAATTTAATCACCAACCAAACGGCAGGACGGAATGGACGCTATCATGTCGCAAAACTAAAAGAGCCCAGCCTATTGCTGAGCTCTTTCTCGAGTTACTTGGTCTACTTCAAACTTCAAACTTCAAACCTCAAACCTCAAACCTCAAACCTCAAACCTCAAACCTCAAACCTCAAACCTCAAACCTCAAACACAGTCGCGTACAAGCCCACTATATCCAATGGGCAATCTTGTCGAACAATCGGTTCTTGTCTGCCGGTTTCACAATAAAGTCCGACATGCCTGATGACTCCATTTTCTCTAGCGTGACTGGCGAACTGTCCCCTGTATGCGCAATGATCGGCACCGAAGAATAAGGCTTATTCGCACTTCTAATGAGTCGAGAAGCTTCGACACCGTCCATAATGGGCATTTCAATATCCATCAAAACCAAGTCAATAGCCTCTGAGTCTAGAGCGTCTAATGCCTGTTGACCATCTTCTTTCTGTACCACTTCAAAGCCTTGTTTTTCCAACAACATCGCCGTAAAACGACGTAGAGACTCGTTATCGTCCACTACCATAATGGTACGCTTATTTGCATTTTCTATTGGCTTAGCGGCCACCGAAGGCATCACGTAATTCGAGTCAAACAGTAAACGGTCAATCGTTGCTTTGGTGTTCAACAGCCAAACTTGAGTTTCGACCCAAATCGGTTCAAATGAAATATTTCTCACCCGTTGAATAGGATGATGTTCATACAAGTAAACAATTCGCGCTTCTGTAAACGACAACAAAGACTCAAGCTTATCAAGGCTACTTGCCCTCAAATCCAAACTCTCCATGTCGACGAACACTAGATCAAATTCGAACTGATACTCTTTGTTTTTAAGTGCAGATGCCACATCCAAAGTCGTGAGGTCAAATCCCATAAATCGAGACATTTCCGTCATTTTCTTATTCAGGACGGTTTGATCACTCACCATCAATACCGACTTTAACTTTCTCAATTCACTCTTAATCTCGTTGACTGAATTTGATGTTAAAGATGGGAATGTCATCGTAAATTGAGTCCACTGGCCGACCTCTGATTGGCATCTAATCTCACCACCAAACGAACGCATCACCTTCTGACAGAATGGTAAGCCTAACCCGTAATTGCCTGATTTACCGGTCGTATAGAAGTCTTGGAAAATATGACGTATTGCATCACTCGAGATACCAGCCCCGTTGTCCGTCACCACAATTTGATTGCTAACGTCATCGCTACTCATGGTGACATGAATATGAAAGTCTTCCGGGCTACGGTGGTGGAACGCATTTTTGAACAGGTTGTACATCACGTACTTCAACAAAGTGTCGCTTCCTAAGAAGTCAAAGTCGCTTTGTACATCCAAAGAAATGGCTGATTTATCCGACGCGCGCTTGTAGTTAAAACTGTCGATTGAATATTCAATCACCGCTTGTGCAGAGTGCTTTTTAAAGGTTGAACGAGATACACGGTTCTCATCAATCGACGTCAACAATAGATCGATGGTCTCGTTACCTGAATGGATGATTTCCATGGCCTCGTCACCTACGTCACGTAGCTGTTTTAACTCTTCGGCGCTCAGTGCATATGGCTCTTTGATGTCACCACTCTTTGGGTTTGGCAGTATCGATTGAATAACATCAATAGAAGTTAATAAGCCACTAAGAGGGTTTCTCATTTCGTGTGCAATACCGGCACCAAAAGATTTTGCTAGGGATACCTTATTCTCGTGTTCCACCTGATTACGGAAATAGAACAGGTTACCGAATAGATAGATAAACAAGAAAATCGGCACATGCGTCCAGTTCATGGTTATCTCAAGATAGAAGCCTTGTGCTACCCAAGCACAAAAGGTCGCAATCCCTATTCCGGCAAAGGTTTGTGCAAACATCACTCCTGTGACATGAACCAAAAGAATATGGAGGAATATTGCCGACATGAAAGACATGACCCAAACATTGGACCAATTGTTCATCAGCAACATGTAAAAGAAGAAACATGGCAGACAGAGCGTAATCGCGACTTGATAATACGCTGGCAGATACTTTCGCCATTCGAATGGAACGTGTTTACGGAAAATGATTCCGAAGAACAACACCGAGCATAATAGACGGAGAGTCAGATTTTCATAAGGCTGCGGGAACAGATACTCCCACACGACAAAGTAAACAGGGAAACCGACAAAGCCCATCCAACCTACGAGGGTTAGATTCGGTTCAGCATATTGATAAACTTTACGAATAGCGTTCATACGAAATTCTTTATTCTCTAAGCCCAGACGTTTACTAGTTTTATGATTGAGTTTTTGTTTTTATTATAACCGAACGATTATATTACACATCACCTCCGAGCAGTGAGGTTTGAATCAAATATATACGCGCTTTTGCATTTAATCTGTTTCAACCTAGCAGCTAAATACATGAAGACCTCGTTGATACGAGGCCTAATATTGATTTCATTTCTTGTTATCTGTGACTCATAAAGCTAGCGTATCGGCAGGTAGATGTTAGTCAGTAAATCGCATTCATCCACCTCATGGACTAGATTCACGTACTGGAAAAAACACGGGAAATCTCTCAAAGATTCGCCACTCTTTGGTAGCCAATCACGATATAGGTAACTTACCGTGTCACCGATTAAATCATGGTTGCCCTTGTGTATGGCAACCGCACAGCGCCCCCCTGGAATAGTCCCCTTCTTAACACCAAAGACATTTTCTGGGACATCCCCGTTATGACTTCCGCAAATATCAAAGCGATATTCATCTTCAGGGGTATCTAAAGGGTCAGAATAAGCCACACCAAATGTGTCACTGGTTTTTACCGGAGAAAAACCCGTCGACTTCCTCCAATCAATAAACTTAGCAGCAGTATTGTAAACCAGCTTAGGGCTTCCTTTATGCTCAATCAATGCAACCTCTGTTTCGCAAAAATCGACGACTTTCACATCCATTATCTCTTCTCCACTCTTTGGTGAGTTAAACTCATATTTTGAACGCCAATATGGCCAATTGGGTTGTTTTCTAAATTGAGAAGGTGTCTGTTCAAAGTGCCTCGAAAATGCTCGAGAAAATGCTTCAAGGCTCTCAAAGTGAGCCTCCAACGCAATATCGGTGACACTATACTCCGGCTCAAAAGCTAAACGAAAAGAAGCGCGCTTTAACCGAGCAAACAACACATACTGAATAGTGCTAATCCCCATAAACGACTTAAAGATACGGTGAAAGTGGTACTTTGAACTTGCCGCCACTGAGCTCAGCTGCTCCAAAGTTAATGACTCATCCAAATGTCTGTCAATGAAGTCACACACATTTCGTATTCGTCGTTCGTAATGTTTCGCTACATTCATTTTTGTTACCCAATAAAGAATTCAGAGAGATAATACCGACGAGGCGTTAAGTTCGCCTGATTGAGATTGCGAGACTGATTTAACCGTTGTGTTTAATTCTATATTACGTGGCAACAAAAGGCTCTTTAGCCAATACGGCACTAAAGAGCCTCAACCAACTCAACAGTAGATATTGAGCACTGTTATAACCAGTTCATTACAAGCTAGGCTAATTCAGTTCCAACATGGCATTAATCCGAACTATTTCTTGCTGCCATTCCATTTGCAGGTCAGGCTTCTGATGCTTTGCTTTACGAGCTTGATCCTTACTGAGTAATTCTTCGAGCTCTAATAGCCTTTCTAAAAGGCGCTCTTCATCATTTTGCGACTGCTGGTCGCCTGTTTTAGACAGCTCAGAACCTGAATCGATACAGACTATAGAGTTAGACTGAATCAACACAGAGCTAGTTTCCACGTTATTTCCTTGATGGCTGACAGACATCGCCTCATACACCGCATCTAAGTAAGTCATTTCCACAAGTTGACCGTCATTGATGTACCAGAACCGATTGTATGATTTTTCGATCAACTCTCGATCATGGCTGACCAAGAGTAGCCCCCTTCGAATTGAGTTAAGCAATTCGCTAGCTCTTCCTTACCCTCAATATCAAGGTGGTTAGTGGGCTCATCCAACAATAGGAAGTGATACCGCGCTAGCGATAGCCCAACAAACAGCAATCGAGAACGCTCGCCACCGCTCAGCTCTGCGATCTTTTGCTCGTGTCTTTCATAGGAAAAGCCCGCGCTAATCAAAGCCATTTTCCTAGCTTCCTGAGAAACAGGATAAAATGAGTAGAGTGAATCCATTAGTGAGTGGTCATCACTTAGTTGGTGCAAGCTTTGGTCGTAATACCCGACTTCAGCATTTGGGTGAAAATAACCATTATCTCCAAGTTGAGACGCCTGATAATTCGCCCACAATACTTTCAGAAGAGACGACTTACCTGCCCCATTTTTGCCTAGCACAGCAATACGGTCACCACTCTTTATCTGCTGGAACAGCACTTCGAACAGTGGCGCTTGGTCGTCAGCGGCGGTAATTGGCACCTCCGACAATTCAAGTAGTCGATTGGCTTTCATGGATTCACCGGACAAGCGCAGTGTCCATGGTTCAACGGAATCTAAACGTGTCATTGTCGAACGTAACCCTTCGGCTCGCTTTTCCATGCTTTTTGCTTTTCGCGACAGACCTTCATTGTCAAAGTCACGCCCCCAAATCGCTAAGCGATGAGCGCTCTTTTCGATGCGGTCGATCTCTTTCTTTTCTGCTTGTTGCCTTTCAGCATCCGATCGGTCTTTATCTTCCAATGCTTTTCGTGCTTCGCTGCACTTTTGGCTAAAGCTCAGTATCCTTTTGTCACGTAACACCCATGTAGAATCGGTGACGTGGTCAAGCAACCTTTGATCATGCGAAACCATGACAAACGTCCCTCTCCAATCTTTCAGAAACTGCTCTAGCCAAAGTAACGTCGGTAGATCTAAGTGGTTACTTGGTTCATCTAGCAACAGGACATCTGGCTCAAGAATCAATGCTCTCGCGACTAACACTCGTGCGTATTGCCCGCCACTTAAAGTGCCTATCGGCAGGTTCCAATAGCTTTCATCAAACCCTAAATTAGAAAGAGTAATTTGTGCTCGCCATTGTTCTGTTTGCTGCATGTTTAAAGGAAGGTTATCGGTCACAGCATCGAGCATTGAGAGGCTTAACAGTCGCTTAGGTAAGTGTTGCTCAATCAAGGCAACTACGGCATTCGAGGCGAAGGAAACATTCCCAACAAAGTCAGGTAACTCTTTGTTTAACAGACGTAATAAGGTGCTTTTACCACAGCCATTACTGCCAATAAGGCCAATGCAGTCACCTTTTTTAATGGTAAAGGAAAGCCCATCAAATAATCGGCATGATGTTAGATCGTAAGAAATGGATGATGTAGATATTAATGTAGTCATTTGTTTACTCAAGTTTCAAGCGCAACAAAGCGCTGTCGTCATTCGCTGACAACAACCAAGTAAACTAGAGTGAAGAAACTCTATTGAAGGTTATATTGAAATGCTTCGCTCAAGTTTTGGTTATCGCAGCACGATAGTGTTAAAACTTGAGTTTTGGTCGTACCAAAAAATATGCGCGAAGTTAAATTCACACACTTTCATAAAAATCCTCCTTGTATTTGTTTTGAGTTGAGCATTAGCGCTAAAAATAAATCACATTAATCGGTGAGTCAAAATATTTAGGCGCTTCGACTGGTACTTGATTTACAACGTTAGGTCACTGTTACGCGGTGCATTTTTCTTGGAGTATCACCGTAATCAATCACAGCATAATGCTGAGTGACTCTGTTGTCCCATATCGCCATTGAGCCCTTGTTCCATTTGAAACGCACTTGATACTCTGGTCGTCGTGCAATTTCAAACAGCTGGCTAAGTAGTGCATCACCCTCGTCACGCTCGAGCTCATTGATGTAACGGGTAAATTGCTCGTTGATATATAACGTCTCTTTGCCCGTTTCTGGATGAACTTGTACTAAGGGATGCTCCACTGGCGGATTTTCTTGCGCGGTTTTGAGCAACGACTTATGCCAATCTAGCTCGATTTGGTCCGATTCAATACCCTCAAACGCAACTAACGAATGCGTTGCCGATAAGCCTCTTAGCTTATCTTTCATGCTTTCATCTAATGAATCAAACACTGCGGTCATCGAACACCAAATCGTGTCGCCACCGACATCCGGTACATGTTGAGCATGTAATAGCGAGGCTTTAGACGGAAGCTCCCGCCAAGTTAAGTCGGTATGCCAATAGCTTTCCATTGGCGCATTACCTCGAGTGGTTTCTATCACACTGACTTGCGGAACTTGTTCTACACGCGGGAAGAAAGGATGAGCGGGTTCAAGCTCTCCAAACCGTTTTGCAAGCGCTAAGTGTTGTTCAGGCGAGAGGCTTTGCTCATCCACGAAAATGACTTGATAAGTAACAAGTGCCTGGTACACATCATCGAGTTCACTCTCACTGCAATCCGAAAGATTTAATCCATGAATACGAGCGCCAATGTGAGGGGTAATGGGTTCAATTTTCAACATACTTTCGCTTATCGGTTAAGAGTTATTAAGGGGAGCCATTGAGCTACTCGTTATTAAACCGGACAGAAACGATTTTTCTTTCCTGACCACGCAACATAAAACGCGTTCATTCGAAAAACAAAAGAAAAGAGCCCCTACACTGGAGCTCTTTTTGTTTGTTGATACTTCCTGTATCCGTAGACAAGTCCAATCTGTAGTACTTTCACCGAAAGCCAGATCATCGATATCTCCAGTTGTGTATCACTACTAAATCTAGCATACAAACTTCAAGCTTTTCTGAGACGTAACCGAAAGTTCGTCGAAGTAGCGTCAATTCCTGCTTATCAATCTAAAAAACAACGCCATATCCTTTTGTTGCCTGCTACAAACCAAAAAAGCCCACAACAAGGTGGGCTTTGGCTATCTGGCTTCTAAACTTACCAAACTAGTGAGTAACTTTTTGAAACCGTCGTTCAAACCTAAATTTATAAGTTTGCTTGGAGCGTCAAACCACTGTAAGCCGAGTATGCATTCAACATCACGTGGTATCTGCCGTTTTGGGTGACATTGACCGTACAAGTCTCGCTGTTGCCCGAACGGTAAGGTCGGCAGTCCCACGTACTAAGCGTTGGTTTATCCCCGAAACGTAGATACAGATCCGCATCGCCTGTGCCACCAATGGTGACCACTGTCAGCTGTTGGCCCTGTTCTAAGTCCATGTAGAAATAGTCCTTTTGTCCTCGGCTGCCACTCAGTCCATTAACCGGCACGCCAGAAACTAGTTTTCCATCTGGATCTGGTCCAGGTGTTGGGCCACCGCAATCCGGTTCACAACCACTATCAGTCAAACTATACAGCAGTTTATTGGTGGTTCCTCTTGTGTCAGAAACCTTATTCTCCGAAGCTCTTGAGTTCAGTAACCCCGCAAGCTGAAGCGGTGTTAATCCGTTGTTTTCTTGTAAATACAAGGCAGCAACGCCGGCAACATGTGGCGTCGCCATGGAAGTTCCGCTAATCGTTTTATAGCCGCCATCATACCAAGCAGACTTGATTTGAGACCCTGGTGCGAATAGATCAACACAGCTGCCCCAGTTCGAGAAACTTGAACGCGAATCAGAGCTGGTTGTTGAGCCCACCGTCACACCACTTGCTACACGAGCCGGCGATGAATTACACGCGTCGGCATTTGAGTTACCCGCCGCCAACATAAAGCTCACTCCGGATTGAATTGCGCCTTGCACCGCGCTATCCAATGCAGTTGATCGACCGCCACCTAAACTCATGTTGGCGACTGAAGGCCCTGATGCATTTTGCGCTACCCAATCCACACCAGATATCACGCCGGATGTAGTTCCTGAACCCGAACAGCTAAGTACTCTTACCCCAACAATGTTAACGTTTTTAGCCACACCGTACTGGCTGCCGCCAATCGTTCCTGCAACGTGGGTACCATGCCCATTACAGTCACTTGAATCAGCATCGTTATCTACGAAATCATAGCCAGAAACCGATCGACCGCCAAATTCCTCATGATTATTATTAACGCCCGTATCAATCACGTAAGCCGTTACGCCAGAACCATCAAAATTGGCATTATAGTTTCGATCCAAAGGAAGACTTCTCTGGTCTATTCGGTCCAAACCCCAAATCGCGTTACTTTGAACGGCTTCATTTGAAACAACAGGATCGATACTGAGGATTTGGTCTTGTTCAATGTATTCAACTCGAGAGTCACGTCTGAGTTGCTTTAATTGAAGTACGTCTAGATTTGCCACAAAGCCAATAATGGAACTATCAAAAACGTCGTCAGTTTTGATTGAAAACGAATTGGCCATCTGACCCACCGTTTGTTGAGTGAACTGCTGTAATCCAACCGCGTCATTCATTAGCATCTGCGGTTGTTTCAATACCACAATATAGCGATCGGTGATCGCATCATCTGATGAAGCCAACATCAGTGGAGCAATAGGTTGTTGTGAGTTTTCAGTCGAATTTAAAGCAGAACCTTGAGCCAAACTTGATGCGGAATAAATACCAAATGTGGCTGCAATACAACAACTTAATACTTTCTTTAACATAGCTTGTTCCTTGATATTTTAGGTTTGTTGGTTGTTACCTGCGACAAACACGAAAATGCAGACAGCTAGCGTTATACGCTCAATACGTGAAGCAACAGTGTTACAAATTCAACCTAAGACAGTACGAATGAGATTGCTTATTAATTTGCATTCATCGCACTAGGAACTTCGAGTTGGGGCAAACTATTTTGAAAAGCTTATGCAACTGCATTTTATATAATTTGATCAAAAGCTCTAATTTCAATAAAAGTCGAATGGTTGGATAAAAATGGTGTATGCAAGAGTAATGATCTCCACTATTGACACAACACACACCAAAAATCCCGCAAAAAACAAAAAATGCAGCATCAAAAACACATGCGATTAGTCATGCTTATAGTGAATAAATATTATTAATTGTACTCGCCGACAGCTTATCTCTATCTTGGCTACATTACCCAACACCATAAACCAACGTGATTACGTAGGAAAAACGATGACCGCCATTACCGATTTAGACATTCTGTTAAAGTCCATGTCACCTGAGCTCATTCAAGGTGATTATGTTTTTTGTACGGTAGAGGGAGGACTAGCCGACTATGTCCACCTCAATCCGATGGCGACCTTTCGAGAAAAAGAAGGGTTAACTTTAGTACTAACAGAAGAAGTGGCGACTCAAGCGCAGTTAAGTTTCGACGGTGTGTTTAGCATGATCACTTTATCGGTACACTCGAGCCTAGAAGCCTTAGGGCTGACAGCCGCCTTTGCAACTAAACTTGGCTCGTACGACATCAGTGCCAATGTGATTGCAGGTTATTATCACGATCATATCTTCGTCCAAAAGCACAAAGCTGATGAAGCAATGAGCGCACTTCGAGAATTCTCAGAAGCTAACTAGTAACATAAGCGATCTAAGTAGATGAGTTCGCTCGTTCACGTATAAAGCTGACCAAGAGCTTGGTGAGATGCGTGTGATAGCTCATTGACCGATAATGGATGTAAATCGTTAGTGGGGCTAGTTCAAGATCTAACTGTTGTTCGACTAACGTGCCCCGCTCTAACTCATCTCGACAGAATTCTCTTGGTAGCGCCACAAAACCTAACCCTTTAACAGCTATTGCTTTAGCGATAAACCCACCATCAACATTGATGTCTGACTTAATGGCCACATTCTTCAAGCCTTCTGCATCACTAAATACCCAGGGGTTACCAGCAAACGCTTTGTAACTTGAAATACAAGGCATTGCTGACAGCTCCTCAACTGTGGTCGGTGAGCCATATTCTGCTAGACAAGATGGCGAAGCTAAAACCGCACTTTCCCATTGACACAATGGTCGTGAAACCCAGTCACGATCATCAAGCGAACCGCGCTCAAAACTAATAACGATATCAGGATCGCTGTTTAACGCGCTTTCTATCGACGTACTGTGTTCGCAAAACAGAGAAACATTGGGGTAACTCAGAGCAAAATCAGCGAGAACATCACCAATGAAAGGGATGTCCGGTGAGCTCACGCGAATACTGCCTTTCATTGACTCCGTTGACGTGCTGACGTTTTGCAATGTTTGGCTCAATTGACGAAGAGGCTCTCGGATTTCGTTGTAAAGCATTTCACCGGCAGAAGTTGGCGTCACCTTTCTGGTTGTCCGGTAGAACAATTTATTACCAAGCTCAGCTTCAAGCTGTTGAACATGTCTACTTACCGTTGAGCTAGGGATTAGCAAGCGTTCTGATGCCTTTACAAAGCTGCTCTGTTCAAAGACACACATAAATGAGTTCAACCAAGCATTATCGATCCTTTCCAATTCATTACCCCACAAATTGCAATACTGAATCTCATATTAGCCTATTTTTCAGGATTATTCATCACGATAAGGTACAGAAAATTCGCTAAGGAGAACAAATTATGACAACAAACAAATCGAAAGTTTTTGAGCGCGATGGATACCAACTCAAAGTAGAACAGCATGGTAAAGGCCCGAAATTATTGATTATTGGCAGTGTTGATTATTACAAAAGAGTGATGCCAACAAGGCTTCACGAACACTTTACTTGTCTGTACCTAGATCATCGAGGCTTTGCTCAAACCGTAAACGACAAGCAGAACAACACCATCACTCTGGACATCATTTCCAAGGATATTGAAGCTATCTGCGATTATTTCAATATTCGTAAAGCCAGTATTCTGGGACATTCCGGACATGCGTACATGGCACTTCATTTCGCGAGTTTGACCAATATTCAGATTAATAAAGTGATGGTAGTAGGTGCTCCGCCAAACCTGTCGGAGGCGATGAAAGCTAAGCAATTTCTTTACTGGGAGAACAATGCCTCAAACGAGCGAAAGCGCCTTTTGGAGCAAAGCCTTGGTAAGCTTGAACACGATATAAACAGAGAACCACATAGGAAATTTGCGCACTTGTGCCGTAGATTAGGGCCGATGCGTTGGGCAGATCCTAGCTTTAATGAGCTCCCTCTTTGGGAGCAAGTTACAACCAATACGGCGCTACTGGATTCGCTCTGGGGTGATGCCTTTGGCAAAATAAACCTCGCTACGCTACCCCATGCTAACCAACTGGATGTTACAGTCGCAATTGGTGAGCGTGATTTCAGCATCGCGCCTTTGGATACGTGGTTGCCTTTAAAAGAGACATTTGGCTCGCTTGAACTAGTGGCTCTTGAAGGTGTATCTCATACTCCGATGTTTGAAGCACCCAAGGAGTTTGTCGAGCTAATGTGTCATCACCTACTAAGTTAAACCAACGACCTGTCTAACAGACATTCGAAAATGAGAAGACTGCAACGAGCAAGCACAAAAAAAGCGACGCAATGTACGTCGCTTTGGCTTATTGCTTGACGCAAACAGGCTAATCAGACATCAGCCCATTAGACGCTTAAGCAAGCTTAAAAGTCGCCACTTTGTCACTTAAACCAGCGGCTTGGCTCTTAAGTTCATTCGACTCTGTTAAACTGTCCTGAGCACCTACTACCAAATGGTCAGTCACATCTTTAATGGTCGTAATGTTCTGAGTGATCTCACCCGTCACATGGGTTTGCTCTTCTGCTGCAGTCGCAATTTGAGTCGCCATGTCACTAATCAAGGCTACAGACGTATTGATCTCTTCTAGCGCGAGAGAAGCTCGGTCCGCATCTTCTACAGAATGTAGTGCTAGCTTAGAGCTCGTTTCCATCTGCTCAACGGCTTGTGCTGTTGTACGCTGTAGAACATCGATCGTTGCCTTGATCTCTTCCGTTGAAGAGTGAGTACGTTGAGAAAGCACACGAACTTCATCAGCTACTACGGCAAAGCCACGGCCTTGTTCACCGGCACGAGCGGCTTCAATTGCAGCATTCAAAGCAAGCAAGTTCGTTTGCTCCGCAATACCTTGAATGGTGGCTAATACAGTCGAAATTTCTTGAGCGTGTTTATTCAGATCGCTAATCACACTACCCGCTTCGTTCACTTCGTTCGCTAGGTTGTTAATCGAACCTTTAGTGTCGACAACCAATGCATGACCGCTGTTTGTGCTCGCCGCTGAGTCTTGCGCGGCTTTTGCCGTTTGCTCTGCATGCGATGCGATCTCTTGCGTCGCGCTCGCCATTTCAGTGACTGCCGTTGCAACCATAGTGATTTCTTGCTGTTGATGGTTCAGCTCATTCACCGAAAGGTTTGCACGTTGTGCACTCTGTTCAGATTGGCTATTCAACTGCTCCGATTGGCTACGGATATGGCCAATTAGCTGCTGCAAGCTACCAACAAACGTATTGAAGTTCTGAGCCAGCTCACCCACTTCATCTTGATTATCAACATGAATGCGTTGAGTTAAGTCACCACTGCCGTTCGCAATTTGCGCCAGAGCCTGAGACACATGATTTAGTGGACGGAATAGAATGGTACAAAGTAAGTTAAATAGTACCGTACAAACCACAACCACTAGCAATGTCACCAACACTTGACCGATAACAGCGTCAAAGAGTGGCGCCACTAAAGAGTCATGATTCACCACGCTAATCGTAATTAGATTAGTTCCATCAATTGCGCGCGCATACAGCACATAGTCGGTACCTTTCAACTCTATAGAGATGTCCTTACCGCTTACCAATGCCTTTTGCACATCTGAAAAATTCAAACCAAGTGAACTGATATCTTTGTTCAGTAGCTTAGTGTCTGCATGTGTATAAACCGTGCCCTTGTTGGTCGCGATGAACATGTAACCTTCACCAGGAAGAATGACTTTCTCAAGGCTATTTAGAATGTCGGTGATTTCAACATCTGCGCCCAATACGACCTGCTGGCCATGTAGTTGCATTGCAGTGCCCAGTGACACTACATTCGCTCCCGTTGCCGCCGCAACCGTAGGGTTGTCCATGAAAACCTTACTTGGATTAGCAACCGCATTGGTATACCAGCCCCACAAACGAGGATCATCATTACCCGGTGGTAACACTACCCCGTTGGCATTTTCTTGTGAGCCATCAGGATACGCTAAGAAGACATTATCAAAAGAGCCAGAATCGCGAACCTGTTTCAGGTGAGTAACCAAACTCTCCTTTTGAGACTCTTGAGACTCTTGAGACAGAGAAGTAAGCGCACGCTCTTTGGATAAGATCCAATCCGATACGTATTGATTGTATGAAGCCGATGCACCTTCTAAACGCTGTTCAACTTCTGTATCTAAACGTTGTAATGAAGCGCGAAATGAAAGTGCTTCAACCAAAATCCCCCCCAGGATGATGGCCAGACTGGCAGAGATCGCCAGCTTATTCTTAAGTGAGAGTTTCTTTAACATAGGAAACCTATAATTTTTGTATAAATAGCGCCGAAAACAGAACCGTTCTCACGCTGCAAGCAAGCTGATATATTTTACACATTAAAATAAATTATAAAATGCCCTAAGCTATTGTATTTAAGGTATATGTGCGCCGAAAGATAGATCCAGATCAAACCAAAAGGTCGAACATCATACGCTAAGGTTCCCATATTAATTCATCAATATTATGTGATTGCTAAATGCCACGCCTATTGCTTCATCTATCACAATCAAAATAGCGTTTACCCTATCATTCGATTAATCTTATAAGTCGTTATGTCCATAGAGTTTTCTTATGTCTCGAAGCCAACGCCTCTTTGATTTGCTTCAATTATTGCGCTGTCACAAATATCCCGTGCCAGCCGATCACCTTGCTCACGAGCTGAATGTCAGTACACGTACCATCTATCGTGATATTGCGACGCTACAAGCACAAGGCGCGGAAGTTGATGGCGAAGCTGGTGTTGGCTACCTGCTTAAACCCACCTTTACTCTGCCTCCTATGATGTTTTCATCGGACGAACTAGAGGCGTTGCGACTCGGCGCGGAATGGGTCGCTAAACAAGCTAATGGAGAGTTCAGTGAATCGGCTAGAAATGCAATTGCCAAGATCTCGGCCGTGCTCCCTTCAGACCATCAAGCTAAACGCAGTGAAGATATCATTCGTGTTGCTTCAATTATTGAGATTGCAGACTTAGGTTTTGATCTGTCGGAGATAAGGTTAGCGATTAAGCAACAGAACAAAGCTCGAATTCAATACACAGACGCCAAGGCAAAAGTCAGTTCTAGGGTCATATGGCCTATGCTGATCGGAGTATTTGAAAACTGTTATGTATTGGTCGCCTGGTGTGAAACACGCAGCGCCTATCGAAACTTCAGACTCGATAGGATTAACCAATGGGCCAAGCTGGAAGAAAAGTATTCGAAGTCACGGAATAGCTTACTCAAAGAATGGCAAAGCATGGAAGGAATTACAGACAAAGTGATTCGCTACTGACAAAAACTGTCACTAGTTAGGGATATATTTCTGTGGTCCAAAGAAACACAACACCAGATAACCTAACTAGGAGAGCTATGTTTACTATCGATTCATTTGTCCTTTATGTCACTGACATTCACCGCAGCATGGATTTTTATTCCAAAGCCTTTGATTGTGAGCCAACACTGCTATCACCAACGTTTGCAGCGTTAACTTTTGCAAGCAACGTGAAGATCACCCTCAAGCAATCTGATGCTTTAACGCCAACAAGCAAAGTAACTGGTGGCGGCACTGAGCTATCGATAGCATTGACAGATAAACAAGCTCTGGAAAACCTCTATAAAGAATGGAGAGCGAAAGGAATCCAGTTTGAACAAGCACCAGAAGAGTCCGTGTTTGGTATCAACTTTGTCGCGATTGACCCAGACGGCCACCGCATTCGAATCTTCGCCTAAATGAAAAGAGCAAGCGACACGCTAGTTGCTTGCTCATCTCATCAGCCAAAAAGAACTAACCGAAGTCTATGGTCAGTAACAGTCGAGCTTCTTCAGATGAAGTGACAGGCGAACGGTGGACAAGGCCTCTGTTTTCATTACCGCTCCAACGCTCTCCTTTCAATAACGCCACATCACCAGCGGCCATTTGCTGGATGTCAGACTCGTCATTGTAGAGGCCAGATGCTGAATCTGGCTGGCCATTACTTCCACGACCAAGTTTAGAACGGTCAACCGAGTCGTTTTCTAACCACTGAGTCGCAATGCCATGATAGGTTGTCACTAATCGGCAAGGTACTTGGTCAAAATGAAAGCGAGGACACATTGCCTTGTTCAGTACAGCCAAGCGGAGACCAACTTCTTCAAGCTCAAACAAGCAACAGAACATGTCTACCAGCTCAGCCATATCTTCTAGCAGGGCTCTTGAATCCGTTCCGTCTGTAGCGAATTCCAATTTGTCGAAAGCGTTTGCAGGTGACACGCTAACAGACTTACTAAAATTTGGGTTAGCCGCTATAAACTCATTGATTTCAGCCACCAAGCTCTCATCAAAGTTACGCTGCCATATCGCGACATTGATATCATCTTGGTAAATGTCAGCCAACACTGTCGGGGATGAAGCTGCACTACAAGATGGATTTCGGCCCTTCTGCCCTTTATGAGCTAGCGTTGCATCAATACTTGACGATTGATTACAACTCGTTGTCAAAGGTTCAGCTAAAACGGCATTCATTATCTCATCTCCTTGCTGCGCGCTCGTATTCTCTAGAGGCAATATCTATGCTTGCCAAAAGAACAAATTAGAGAAACGTTATAACATAACAATACACATTCAAACAACTCAGGAGATCATGGTTCCATAAGTACTAATATGAGATGAGTACCCCCTACCGAATTTAACACATGAGTAAGGTGTTGAGCTGAGCTTGCTCCTATACTTCTCGAAGTTGTTCAGAATACGAACAGCATTATTTGGTTCAACTGGCAATCCATTATGTGGTGACAACTTATGAAAAAACTACTTACAACAATCGGGCTTCTTTGCACCGTCATCTCAGCGCAGTCTTTTGCAGAAAGCGGCTACACATTAGATCCGAAGCTGTCGAATGTTACATTCGCAACCATTAAGAAGCAGTTCGTTGTTGAACCCGCTTCCATCAAGCCTTCGTCAGGCGGGCTTACTGAAGATGGGAAATTTTCAATCGTGTTGGACTTGAAAAGTATTAGCACAGGCGTGGCCATTCGTGATCAAAGACTAAACGAGCTGTATTTTGAGTCAATGAACTTTCCTGAAGTTAAGATCTCAGGATCCGTTGAGCCTTCGCTGTTAACAGGTGAGCCCCAGAATACAACGATAGCAGCAGAAGTTACTCTGCATGGTGTGACCAAAGCCATCGACTTCCCAGTTATGGTCGTACCCTCTGACAGTTTTATCATGGTGAATTCAACTTCGACCATCATCGTCAATGGTGCAGATTTTGGTATTTCGACAGACAATCTAAACAAACTTTCGGCAACAGTAGGCGGATTAGCGCTTTCCGATAAGGTGCCACTCAACTTCAACTTAATGTTCGATAAATAAAGGTCGATTACAGAGTGAGTTAACACGAGTCCAGACACTCATAGGGGAATCACAGCATTACCCTATGAGTGTGCGTAAAGTCCAAACCTCCACACACTCCCCAACGAAAGTCCAACCAACCACTCGGAAGCGACATTAAAATAGGACATACTAAGCCCTAATACCAACACTCAAAAGAATACAGCAACCACCCATTATGAACTCTATCAGCCTAAGCGACTCCTTTTCTCTTCCCAACGGTCAAATCATTAAGAATCGCCTATTCAAATCGGCCATGAGTGAGCAACTTGGCGACAAACAGCATAATCCTAAACCTGGGCTAGCTACCTTGTACCAACGCTGGGCGCAAGGCGGCATTGGTTTATCCATCACAGGCAACGTAATGGTTGATAGAAACGCTCTCGGTGAGCCTAACAACGTGGTTCTAGATGAACACAGTGACCTTACTCAATTCGAAGCTTGGGCAAGTGCAGGCAAGCAAAATGGCTCGCAGATTTGGATGCAGCTAAACCACCCAGGAAAACAGATCCCGAAGTTCTTATGTGACAAACCTGTTGCTCCATCAGCTATTAGTTTAGAGCGTGGATTAGAGAAAGGCTTCAATACACCACGAGCGCTAACCGATTCCGAAATCCATGAC
Source organism: Vibrio sp. Isolate22 (assembly GCF_022398115.1). NCBI lineage: Bacteria > Pseudomonadati > Pseudomonadota > Gammaproteobacteria > Vibrionales > Vibrionaceae > Vibrio > Vibrio sp. Isolate22. Next base: position 18,663 of record NZ_JAKEUW010000045.1, read on the forward strand.
ATCATCAACAAGTTTACCTTAAGCGCCAAACTAGCAAAGCAATCCGGCTTTACTGGAGTGCAAATACACGGTGCACATGGCTACCTTGTCAGCCAATTTTTATCTTCAAGACACAACCAGCGTGACGATAAATGGGGAGGTTCATTGGAGAACAGACTTCGCTTTGTGATCGAGCTATACCGCGCGATTCGTAAAGAAGTTGGAGAAAGTTTTCCTGTCGGAATCAAACTTAACAGCGCAGATTTCATGAAAGGTGGCTTTACCGAAGAAGAATCGATGCAGGTGGTTCAAGCACTGAGCCGTGAGGGTATCGATCTTATTGAGATATCCGGTGGCACTTATGAGAGCCCGTCGATGATGGGTTCTAAGAACAAAAGTGACCCCGTAAAAGCAAGCACAGCAAAGCGTGAAGCGTATTTCTTAGATTATATGGTGAAGGTAAGAGAGTTAGTTAGCACACCTCTGGTGGTAACTGGTGGCTTTAGAACGGCACCGGCAATGAATGACGCTTTGCAGACATCAGCCACTGACTTCGTTGGGATTGCTCGAACAATGGCAGTAGACCCTGACTTCCCGAATAAGTTAATGGCAAACCCAACTCACGGAATGCCATTAGACGTACCCACAACAGGAAAACCCGCACTGGACAGAATGGCAATGGTCGGGTTGGTTTGGTATGAACACCAAATGTGGCGAATTGCCGCAGGAAAAGACGCAGTTCCAAAGCTTAGCGCACTAGGAGTCGTGGTCAAAACCCTTCTAACGGCAGGCTGGCACGCCTTTAAAAAGCGTCGCGCATAATCCATTTATTAGCCGGCAATACGTGCAAAACACCCTAAAAGATGTCGTCGGTGTCACATGTCGTTACATAGCATGACCCCTTTAGGCTTTACATCTCAGGCGAGGTAAACAACAATCCCTGAGAATAAATCCATAACATAATGTATTTAGAAATTATGAGTAATACAGAAAACAAAAAATCGAGCCCTCTTTTCGAAGTCGTTTTTAACGTCTTTCTCCCTTCATTCATCTTAATGAAGTTCAGTGGAGAAGAGCATCTCGGAACTGGCTTAGCTCTGCTTGTCGCACTCGCCTTCCCTATTGCTTACGGTGGTATGGAGCTTATCCGCAACAAGAAATTTAACTTCATCGCCGCGCTTGGCTTTGTCAGCGTACTTTTAACGGGTGGCATTGGTTTCTTCGAATTAGACACGCGTTGGTTAGCACTAAAAGAAGCACTAATCCCTGGCTTAATCGGCTTGGCGGTACTTGGTTCTACCTTTACTCGCTACCCATTTATCCAAAAAGTGATCTTCACGCCAGCACTGTTAAACATCTCTCTGATTGAAGAGCGTTTAAGACAGTTTGGTAATCAAGCTAAGTTTGACCGTTGCCTAATGACATCAAACTACATGTTCGCTAGCACATTCGCTTTCTCATCTGCGATGAACTACTTCCTTGCAACTTGGATTGTAACCAGCCCTGCCGGAACTGCAGCTTTCAATGAAGAGCTTGGTAAACTGACACTTTACAGCTACCCTGCGATCGCTATCCCTAGCCTGCTTATGATGCTCGGTATTTTCTACTACATCTGGCGTCAGGTTCGTGACATGACATCGCTAGAGACAGAGCAGATATTTGTCACTAAGTAACGGTTACTGATTTCGTACAAAAACGCATATCAAAAAAAGCCCAGCACATACGCTGGTTTTTTTTTTGTACTCGCACAAAGGTGCCCATTAGGTATTACCTTTGATTGATCAAATGAATCACACTTAAAATTCGAAGCTATTTTTCTCAATTTTGCGTGAGTAACTAACTTTAAATCCATAATAATCAATGAATTCCAATGATTGAACCGACAGATGCTTTTATAGTCGATTTTGTTGATTACTTTACAAAGCCTTACCCAATCACTGACAATATCGTACTTGGTGTTGATAAAATCACTCAAGCTAGGTGCCAAAGGTAGACACCAGCCTTACTCACGAAGGAATCAAGAATATGAACAAATCTCAATTAGTTGAACACATCGCTACATCTGCAGACATTTCAAAAGAACAAGCGGGTAACGCGCTAAATGCACTTGTAGAAGGTATTTCAACAACACTTGCTAACGGTGATGAAGTAGCGATCCTTGGATTTGGCAGCTTCAAAGTAAACACTCGTGCAGCTCGCACGGGGCGTAACCCACGTACAGGTGAAGAAATTCAAATCGCTGCATCAAAAACACCAGCATTCAAAGCTGGTAAAGCGTTAAAAGAGGCGTGCAACCTTTAAACTAGAGCCCAAAAACGCAGAACTATAAGGAAAATAACGATAACTACGCCAAAGGAAAAAGCCAAAAGCAGTCGCGTTAAAAAAGCAGGAAAATCAACAGAAAACCAAGCACCTAAAACTCGACAACGTATTGAAGAGCTTCTAGAAGAGCGTAAACTGGCAAAACTGTTAGAACTTTAATTTAGCCCTGCGTTGATAACAAGCGATAGATAAACAATGCCACTGCATCTTTGCCGTGGCATTTTCGTTAGCCATCAAAATATCAGTGAACTACCCGCTTCGATCTGCGCAGAATCCACCCACTTAGTAATTGTTCCTATTACATTGTCATACATACCCATACATACCTAAATTTCACTTTTCATTATCATCGCAGCCTTGATGTTTATGAGTGTAAAGAACGTAAAACCCAACGCGAATGTGTTCGGGGGATGCTTCTTCTTTTGAGGTGATTATGAATGTAGTTCGTATGGGAATTGACGCTAATGTCCATAAAAACAAGGGCAAGTACAAAGCGATAGCTAAGTTTACAATTCGAGCATTGTTTTATTACTCAGATACGAAAAAAATGAATGAGAATTTCAACTCTGATGAGAGAAAGCTCTTATTTAAAAAACAACCAAATTTTCTATCTAAGTTTGTCACTCCCTACCTATGTAATGGCTTTAGCAAAAAGCAGAAAATCGAAATTTTATCAAAGCATTACGATTGGTTTGAAAATACGTTCAACACTCCAGCTCGACACAATATTTACAACGAAAGAATCAACCTTTTGGAGCTAGAAATTGGTGAACAAACTTACTTGCTGAATCTCAGCTTTGAACGTAATTCAAGAAAAGAAGGTGAGCTAACCCTGTCACTGACTGATTCACAATTGAATAAGATGTACACCCTATCATTCTCTGTCTTTAACAATGATATCTACATCGGTGGTGTTCAGGGTGGAGCCAACGATAACGGGTTCAGCCGAGCGTTCACCAAAGCTTTTTACGGCTTAAGACCTAAATCATTCATCGTCGAAACGCTAAGATTGATGGCTGCAGACCTGGGCATCACGCACATCTACGCCGTCAACGAAGCGAGCCATGTATCAAACTCATTCCGCTATGGAAAGAAGAGCAAAGACATCACTCTAAAATACGATGAGCTTTGGGAAGAGCATAACGGAGAGCAACACAACAAGTGTTTTTATGTATTGCCTTTACGCGCAACAAGAAAAGATCTTGAGCCGCTTAAACGCCAAAAACGAAAGCTATACCGTCAACGTTACGCTTGGTTAGACCAATATGAAGAAGATTTAAGAGCCGCTATTAACCCTCACCTACAGGCTCCTATCACCTTGACGGTTGAGCTAGCCAAAGCAAGCTAATGAGTTGAGGTTAACACTGCCAACCGAAAGGTTTTCGCACCAATGACAAGCGTTTATAGGTTATTATTCGTATGAGTCTATAATCGCTTCGATCAAGCGCAGTTCCTACACCTAACTACTCCCACTTCCAAAAACGAAATGTTAGCTTACTGGCTTTAGACTGATATCGCGTTGACGATGCCGTTTAAGAAGCGCATGCTTTTATTTCGAGCAGAGTTGTTCCTGACCGCTTTCATAAGCAAACCGAAAGAGAATATGCTCTGTGTAACGTATCTAATTGAGTGGCGAGTCAGATGAATAAAGTTGTTATGTTTGTAATGGGGATGCTTTTTACCAGCCGTTTGTTTGCCAGTATCGCCCCCCATGTTAAGCAATTAGAGCATGATGCGCCTATCCTACTCCGCTCTGCGCTGATCGTTTTTGTAGCCGCTTATGTCGTTTGGACCAGTGTTAAACATTACAAAAAACGCAAAACTTCAGCGCTGGAATCAGAGCAGACTAACAGCTAATACCTTACGCTATGTATCGCTGTCTCGGTTAGTTGTCTGCAAAATACTCGACTAAGATTTTACGCCACTTGCGAGACTCTCGAATTTGCAACAGAGCGCGGTTAATCTCTTCTTCGTAAGGGTTATTTTCTGTAATGATAAAACCGTAGTTTTGTTTCTCTAGCTGATACGGTAACACCTCTAAATCTTCAAATTGGCCACTCATTCTGCCATTCCCAATCATGTATTTAAGCACTACATCATCGGCTATAATGGCGTCGACTTCTCCTTCTTCTAAAGCAGCCAAAAGCCTTGGCATATCAACATAGTTCTCATGTCTGATACCAAAGCTGGTCAATAGCAGAGAGGACGTAGTCGCGACCTTGGCGCCTACTTTGACATTCGCTAGATCATTAATACCTTTGATCTGAGAAGATCCTTGGCTGAGCGTAAGTTTACTCGCTAACACAGCAGTAATACTGGCAATGAAAAGCATACTGAATACGCCAATAAACACCGTAGCAATCCGCCCCGTTAAACTCTTAAACTCAAAGTAATTAAATGGGCCTCGAGTAATAAAAAGTAAACCAAGAATAAAACTCTCTAGCCAGCGTCCAGTTCGGCTTTTCATAGAATAGAGCTTCTGATTTTCACCATGTTCGAGCATATAGAAAAATGCACCAATGACACCTGCAATAAACACGACCACACCAATGATCAACCACAAAGCTGGGTTGAAGAATATCGAGTGCAAGGTTTCAAGATAGCCTTTCTTTTTCACTGCGATAGCAAGGTGAGTTTCGTAAAACGAATGGGAAAAATCAGCAAAAATCTCTCGCTCTGGAGTGATTGAAATGCAAGACACACCTATGTCTATCCGTTCCGATTCAATAGCGCTAAGCAACTCATCGAGTGGATGGTTTTCTATCGTAAACTCCACGCCCATATCCCTGGCGATCTTTTCCCACAGCTCAATACTGAGGCCATCCCACTCATTATCCATCGAACCAATAACAAAAGGAGGACAAGGGTAAACGCCAACTTTAAGTGGTGCGGATGAAGTCATTGAGCTAAAGAAAGGGAGAAGTAAGAGAGAAAAAACGGCACAAAATCTAAGTGCCAATTTGAAGAAATTTTGCATCAGCAGCCCTCCAGAATGGGCAGCGATGAATTGAATCGAAGACGAAGGCTCATCAACTGAAAACGCACAGGTGAGATCAGAAGTGAAGGTATTTTATGATGAGTTCAATGCTGCCCTAGCTTTAATAGTTATTACCTTAACTATAGAAAAGCTCCTTTTGATTTGCAAAAGAGCGGGCTAAAGTGCAAAGTTTGAGATGACGGTATCAAACGTCAATACAACGCAACCTTAAAGCAAAAGTATCACAGTGTAAGAGTAAAGGTACTCCCTGCTCCCAACTCAGACTCCACCGTTAAGCTTCCTTCCAAGTTCTCAACCATTGCAAGCGCAAGAGATAATCCAAGACCATACCCTTCAACGTTACTTCGACTGCTGTCGACTCGATAAAGCCGTTCAAAAATCAAGTCCTGATATTTCTGATCTATTCCAACACCGGTATCTCGAACGCTAATCTCTACCTTATCCAAAGCATTTTTCTCTATATAAACCGTCACTTTCCCCTCTGGTTCCGTGTACTTAATGGCATTGTCTACAAGGTTAACCAACACTTGAGTCAATTTGTCAGGGTCTGACTGAACAACAGCCTCAAGCTCACCTTCGGCCACAAGTTCAATTTGTTTATCTTCTGCCACATCTTCATACCAGCTCACAACATTACCAACCACATCCGACACCTGTGTCGACACCTTCTGTGGCGTGCGCTTGCCAGTCAGTTCGTCGTTAAGCTTCATCAAAGCAGTAAGCATATTGCTAGCCTGCATCGCATGCTCAGAGCAGTCCGCCAATGCATCTTTCATAGCCTGCTCATCGACATTATTCAACAATGCAGTTTGGGACGCCAAGGTAATACGTGACAAAGGCGTTCGAATATCATGGGCTATCGCATCTACAGTGGTATTCAATGTTGTCGTGACATGCTGGAGCTTGGCAACAGCAGTATGAACGCTAGAACTGATGACGTTGAGACCTTGTTGTGTTTCAGGTTCGGCATCTTCCTGAATGCTATGGCTTGGCAGCTCTAACTGCCCTTTTTTAAGTTTATCGAGCAGGTCACCAAAAGTAATCAACGGCGACATCGCACTGTGAATAATTTTACGAGTAAACACCGCAGTAACCGCAACAAGTGCTAGTAAGGCATACAAGGTCATTAACCATTGATTGTAAGCGATATAATCTCTCGAACGATTGTCCAAGACCAACCAGAAATCACCTTGCTCACCTTGAATAGATAAAGACATATAGGGACTAAAGATGAAGCTTTCTAACCACGAACGATTTTCATCAATTTGGAAGTGAGATAAAGGCTGTGCTGGAGATAGGTTTGGTGTTCCCGCGATGAACGTTCTCTCAGATAAAGCACCCTTTTCAACCTTATAAGCAGCGATGTTGTTCTCAAGTAACCGATGGGGGTTAGCCTCTAAAACGTGAATCAAACGCTCGCTAGAATCGTAAGTCAGAATACGTTGATACTCCGTCGACATTGACGTAAGGATCTTCTTCTCGGTTTGATAAAGATCGAAAAAGAAAATGGCCCCAACGATCATTTCCACCAACAACAAGCAAAGTAGTAACGTAGACATAAAGCGAAATAACAAGTGTCTCTGCGTTTTAGCTAGCGCTTGTTCGATATTACGACTTGAGGACATAACCAACACCTCTAAGCGTATGAATCAATGGTTTGGAGAAGCCTTTATCCACTTTGCTTCGAAGGCGACACACCAGCACATCGACCACATTGGTTTGTGGATCAAACTGATGTCCCCAAACGTGCTCAAGAATCGCCGTTTTCGACATCACAGATTCTGGATTTTCAAGCAGTAACTTCATCAACATGAATTCACTCTGGTTGATAGTGATCGCCTGTTGCTCTCTCTGTAGTGTGTGTTTAAGAAGATCTAAGCTAAGGGGACCATAATGCAGCTCTAAGGCTTGAGGTGACGGCTGCTTTCCCCTACGAACCAAAGTTTGACAACGTGCGAGTAACTCTGGAAACGCAAAAGGTTTCACCAAGTAATCGTCCGCACCCGACTGCAATCCTTGCACACGTTCTTCTACCGAGTGCTTAGCACTTAATATGATGACGGGTGTCGAGTAGCCCTGCCCTCTTAGCTCAGCAAGCACTTCAAATCCATCTTTCTTTGGCAACATGATATCGAGAATGATCACGTCGTACTCTTCAGTAACGGCCTCGTGCAACCCATCAATACCATCTATTGCGTGAGTCACCGTCATCCCTTCTTGCTGAAAACCATTCACTAAAAATCGTGCGATATGAATGTCATCTTCGATCAACAGTATTTTCATTAACGTCCATTTATCTCTTCACTGTGCCTTAAATACACTTTATCAACATCCTGTCTCGAATATAACCAACATTGCAACTTTGTAATGTTCTAGAAAGCCAGTGGTAATCCAGCGTTCGTTAGTATGAACCTGTTGATTAAGAGTGGCTTGTCAATATCAGACCAGCACTCATCGAAACCCAATATACGAAAAAGAATGTCTTAATGGAGTAAACATGAAAATGACAAAACTAACTGTACTAGCAGCAACTCTTGGTTTCCTTAGCCTTTCTCAAAACGCAATGGCAGCAGAAACACAAACGGTCTCTTTCACTCAAATTTCATCAGAAGCGGCATTCAAGCTTGCTCATGAAGCGGTTAGCCAATGCGAGGCTGATGGTTACAAGGTGTCTGCTACGGTCGTCGGTTTATCAGGGAATGTAATTGCACAACTTCGCTCAGATGGCGCTGGTATCCACACGCTTGATAGCTCACGCAAGAAAGCTTTTACGGTCGCTAGCATGAAGCAGCCATCAGGTAATCTGATGAAGCTCATTGCAGAGAAGCCAATCATGCAACCACTACAAAATATGGATGACAACTTGCTGTTCTTAGCTGGCGGTGTACCAGTACAACTGAACAATGCCATGATTGGTGCGATTGGTGTAGGCGGTGCTCCAGGTGGACACTTAGATGTCGCATGTGCTGAAAAAGCGATTAAGAAATTCTTCTAGAATGTGAACTCCTTGCCCAATGTAGAACGCCTCGCACTTGCGGGGCGTTTTTATAAGTTCGACAGCTGACAATTAAAATGCTTATCCCAAGAACATAGCCTAAAATATGACACAAATTTGATGTGAACAGCACTACCGGTTGTTATAATATAACATTACATCAATTAACTATTATGCCTCATGAAACAGCTATTTAATCTAACCAAGGTGCTCAGCTGCCTCTCCTCACGATATCTATGTCGTTTCTCAACGCAATTACGCTCTGTTAAGCATTTACCACTTTGGTTAGCAATACTGACTTTTGCTCCGAACCTACAAGCACACCCCCACTCTTGGGTCGAAGTAAATTACCACCTTCTAAAGAAGGTGGCTTTGTGTGAGCCCCCTAAAAGGGGGCCTTTGTTTAGTCCAACGCCAGTTGCTGCTGCTCCACGCGCTCTTTTTTCTCTTGATGTCTTACATAGCGTCGAATGATTTCTTCATTAACCCCTACGCTATCGACAAAATAGCCCCTTTGCCAAAAGTGGTTACCCCAGAGTTTGTTTCTCCTTAAATATGGAAATTTACTAAAGAGTTTTAAAGCTATTTTNAAACGTTTATACATCGATAAACTTCTTTACCTACATTGTTTTTCAAAATCCTAAATCGATACTTTGGTGTCCACACTATGTGATATTGACATCTCCAAAATACGTGGGAAGCTTGATTATATCTGCTCATGTTATTTGTCCTCTTTGACTTCGCTAAAAATCAAGGGAGCATTTAACATGGGTAGAACTACAGGCAAAGCCAAACTGAATGATAACCACCTACTGAAGTAGGTGGTTTAGGGCTAAAAATGAAAACTCATATTGAGGGTGAGGATGGCATGATTACCGGATTCTCAATGGAGTGGTCTTTTGACGCCATGACCTCTATGTACATGCTGGACGGCGAAGACGTCTCTCCAGAAAAAGAAGAAGAGACGTTCAAGAACCTTGCCGCTTCAGTCATCGAAAACATGATGTACGAATACTACTTCACCTATTTCTACGACGGTGAAGAGCCAATTAAATATCAGGTTGCTGAACATGCGAAGTTCAAGCGTGATAAAGCCAAAATGGTACTCACATTCGATCTGCCTCTTTCAAAGCCAAAACCGGTCACTCGCGATTCGCTTCGCATGTTAATTTTTGATCCGAGCTATTTTGTCGATATATCTTGGATTGCCAATGAAGACGTGACGTTATCTCCAGAGCTCGCAAGGCAATGTAAGTTAGAAATTATCGAGCCGAATCCAACGCCTGAGCAAATGAGTTATGCGATGTCGTTACCTGTCGATGCCGATCCAGACAACACATTAGGTCAACTGTTCACTCAGTCGGTCGAACTTCATTGTGCCGCGGTTCCTGGTGCTTAACCAAGGCGGTTTACTTTTACGATTAGGCGTTTCAACAATTAAGCGTCTGTTCTCGTTCAGTCTCTCTAATCATCGAGAAAACGATTTCTGATAAAGGTGCTTTTAATGCATAAAAATCAATTAAAAACAAAGTACTACCTTATGGGCATTACAGCCTTAGTACTTGTTGCGGTAGGTGCGTACCAGCTGTGGGTTATGTGGCCATCACTAGTCATATCCAGCATTCAATGGCAAAGAGAAGTTAATTCAGAGCTTGCTGACCTTCTATATGAAGCGAAATCAAACCCTTGGGGTGCGGGCAGCTACCTTATCGGGTTCAGCTTTATCTACGGCATGCTTCACTCATTAGGCCCTGGGCACGGCAAAGTCATCGTTTCGACCTACTTAGCTACTCACCCAACAAAAGCAAAAGCCAGCTTAGTTCTGACTATCGTCTCTGCATTTTTACAAGCATTAGTCGCGATCCTATTAGTAAGCGTCTTGCTATGGGGCTTTAGCGCTTCTATGCGAATAGTGAATGACAAAGCAAACATGTTTGTTTCATTAAGCTTTGCTTTAGTTGCATTGGTCGGTGCATTGATCTGTTGGAAAGCACTTAGAAACATCTACCGTTCAATCCGCAAACCAAAATTGAAAGTAAAAGCCATAACTACATTAGCTGCCGATACGTCTTCGTCAATTTCAGTCCAATCACCGATGGCGCTTCGCTCATCAGCACCTGCTGGCTCAATCATGTTGAACCCATCAAACGCAAAACCACCTGCAGAACACGCTCACGCAGACCATTCTCATACGGATTGTGGATGCGGCCACCAGCATGTTGCCGATGCAGACGCTATAAACAAAGCTTCAACACTTCGTGAATATGCAGGCATCATTGTTACAATTGGCGTAAGGCCATGTACAGGTGCGATTATGGTTCTGCTTTTCGCCAATATGGTTGGCTTATATTGGATGGGCGTTGTCAGTGCCTTTGCCATGGCGATAGGTACCGCGTTCACGACCTCGACGATTGCCATAATGACACTAACAGGTAAGAACTTGGTAAAACGCTATTTGGAAGCAGGTAACAAGAATAACAGCGCGTCACTCAGAGCCGAAGGTCACTACTTACAACTGTTTGGTGGTGTTTTACTTGTCTTAATTGGCTTGTTGCTAATGAGTGGGCAAGACAGCGGTATGTCGCCTGTGTTTACTATGTAATTGATAGACATGCACTCTAAAATTACCAGAGGCCTCATAACATCCCCACAGACTAAAGGACTCTCAACAAGAGTCCTTTTGTACTTTACTGGCATGCACCTTATTCAAGCATTGCATTACTAATAACTTAAATACGACTTACCAGTATCATCGATTTACAAAACAGACCCAAAATTTCTAAATAAAAGCAGTGAGAAGCGATACAATAATCAAGTTGCGAGATTGCAGCGTGGGACCACTGCCCACGACTGTCCATTTACAGAGAACCTTAAAGTAGCCATACATGTCTAAAGATTCCGGTTTCACCACAGAGTACACCCTCGACAAAGCTTTCTTTGCTGAGTGTTATGATCAAACGAGCGTACCAACTCAATTTCCAAAAGCGTATTTAAAGGCGTTTTTGTTCCTTCTTTTTGGTTGGGTTCTACTTGAATTTGAACTATTGCCAAGCGGCTACGTTGGCTGGTTCTTCATTGTATTGAGTGTGATTGAAGCGTTCAGCGTGTATTGCAAACGAACCTGGTGGTTGTGGCGACAAAGAATCAGTTCCGGCGCTGGTAGCAAAGTAGTTTTCCAAGGTGATTTAGACGGCGTAAGTTACAAAAACTATAAGACCACCAACACGATAAAGTGGAGCCAGATCGACGAGCTTGAGCAGACTGACCTTGGCTTTATCATTCATATTGGCAAGCAGCGCCAATACGTGAGTAAGTCATGCTTAAGTGACGATGCAATTAGTTTTATGGTTGAACAGCACAAAGCGTCAAAAGCTAGCTAATCCCTATAAATGCCTGCCAATCTGGTGGGCATTTTTATTACCTACATTGTCACCAATTAACTTCATGGTCTTAACCGGATTACATCAATGAACACCATTTATCAAATCAGCGATTGCCACCTTTCAGATAACGCCAGCTATGACAACTTGCGTAAAGCGTTGGAGTTTGCGGATAGCGATCCAAACTGCGATACGATTTTCATAACCGGTGATATTTGTTGTAATCCAAAACCTGGCGACTACGTTGGATTGGAAGCGTTCATTAAGCAACATATAAGTGCTAAGTCGATTTACGCGATTGCAGGCAACCATGATGACTCTTGCTTAATGCGTGAAGAACTAAAAGGCTCGGCGATTTTTGTCACCGATAAAGCCACCATTTGTGAGCGCGAATTTCTATTTCTCGATTCGAGTTTCAAACCTAAAGACAGTGTTCACCCACTCGGTTCAGGGCGTATAGATAATCGAGGCATCGCCCAACTAAAAAGACAGCTGAGAAAAGCCGACAGCCCTATCGTTGTTGTTCACCACCCTGTTATTCCCGTCGGTGCCGATTGGATGCAAGCAATTCGTCTTGAGAACGATTTTATTTTAATGAAGGTACTTCAAAAATACGGCGTGCGTGAAGTCATTTGCGGCCATGGACATGATGGAATAACAGTGACCCGTCAGGGTGTTACTCAGTATATGGCGCCTTCAACGGCCTACGGGTTTGACCACACTATCGACGAATATAATCGTAACGAAAAGATTGGATTGAGTAAGATCTCACTTTCTTCAAATTCTATTGAATACCAAGCACTCTACCTTTAGAACTTCACTGGTACTCGAACAATAAAACCTGCCGAACATGGCAGGTTTTTCTTTATCGCCTCCCCCATACTCCCTTAACAGAGAGGTTTCTATACTCTCAATTTATCAACTTGTGATTGAAACCAGCACAACAATGGAGTTTGGCGTTACACTGAATAAGACACAGCAAGTAAAGAGGTTTTATGACGTTCTCCCCTGCCATTCTACGTAAAATCTGGTACTCCCCTTCGGTCAATCTTGGGCTTCGAGCCACCAGCGCCATTGTGTTGTTTCTTGGTTTAGGTGTGTTATTCAATCAAACGGCTGTCGCGATGACCGCGCTGATGACAATGCCTGCCGCTTTAATTAGTGGGCTGGATTCTGCTGGCCCAAAGCGTTGGACTCGCTTTGCTATTACCGCTACCGCTTGGGCGTTAACTCAAGCAGTCAGTTATCTGCTACTTATTAGCGGGCTGCCTTTATGGGTAACCTTTGGTCTCTTAGGTGCTTTACTTGCGAGCGCTGCAGTAAACGGTCCATTCTGGGGACGACTTGGCATGTCTAGCCTGTTGATAGCTATTGTCACCTTGTCACTTCACAGCTCCAAAACCACACTCAGCTTGTACCCTATGCTGATACTTGGGCCTCTTACTTTCGCACTGTTTAGTTGGTTATGGTTTGCGCTGTGGAAGCACTATGCGTTACGTGTCTGCTTAGCTGCAATTTACGAAGCATTGGCAGACTACATTCAATATCGCCAAGAGTTCTTGTTAGGTGGAGAAAATCAGGCGTTAAAAAGACGTATCAAGTATCAACTCATCGAGCTGTTCCAGCAGGCTCTACAGTCTGAGTCATTCCGTTCTAAACATGACGATGCTAACAAACTTCGGGAAGCTCTATACCTCGCTATCGATATATTTGAAATCGTAATAAGCAGCCACACCAGCAATCCAGATCTGTTAAACCAATTTCAATCTAACAAGCACAAGCGTGATTTACTGTTAGTTTGGAGCCAACATTGCCAGCAAAGATTAAAACATAAAGCCAAGCAACTTCTGCACAACACCAATGAAGACATACAGCACTTAAGCTCCTTAGAACAAGAAGCCGATGATTTGATTGAGGCGGTGAAGCTAGAAGATCAACCTCGCTTCCGTTATTGGGCGTTCGCCGTAAAACACATCTCACGTCGTATTGAGTTGAGTGAACCCGCGTATGAGCGGTCTTTTGAAGTACAACCGTTCGAATTATCATTTCGCCTACCCAAACGAGATAACCCTATTTGGCGCCACGTTGCCCGTGTAGGTTTAATGTTTTCCCTTGGTGCCGGCATCGCAGAATACTATGAATTAATTCGCCCTGACTGGGTACTTATCTCAATGCTGATGGTGATTCAGCCAAGCTTTTTGGCAACACGCAGTAAAACTTGGAAACGCTGCTTAGGCACTGCTGCCGGCGTATTGTTTGCGACGTCTTTGATTCAACTCGGTGTATCAGCCACAACAATGATAGTGCTGATCGCGATACTCTTACCCGTCGCCATGCTTAATATTATGCGCCACTACTCATTGGCTATTGGTTGTATTACCGCGCTATTGATTTTGATTTACCAAACCATGGCACACCAAGGGCTCGATTTCGCCGCGCCACGTTTGATCGATAATGTGATTGGCGGTGCGATAGTTCTATTGGGCTATGGTTTGCTATGGCCTCAATGGCGAGGCAAAGAGATCCATAATCAAGCGATAAAAGCACTCAATAGTTCAAAAAACTTGTTCCTGTATTGCTATGAACAACTTCAAATTGATGCCGAACAACATGACCATATTGAACTAACCAAGCAACGTGCCGCCATGCTAACCGCAGAAAGCGACCTTGAACTGATTTACAATGAGATGCAACAAGAGCCAAAACACACTCGCGCCGACCCTCACTACTACGAAGATATGTTGAGCCACTATCGCCTACTAAGCCATTATCTCTGCTTGCTCGTTCCGCTGGTAAGAAAAGGCACCCAATACCAAGGTTCCCAACAAGTAGAGACGCTAATACATGATGCGATGGATGCCTTAATCAACACCATCCGTGATAATCGCGTCCATGAATTGCCGACACTGACCAACAAAACCGATGCCAACCACCCAACTTCAACCGCCGGTCAGCAATCAGTAGAAGAGATCATCTGGTTAGCACTAATGACAATAAAGCAAATGCACGACTTAGTTAGGCGTAACTTAAAGCCATAAATGTCCGCGTTATTGAGTTGAAAGTCCCATCTCTGAATGTTCCGAATCAGGATCCATTCATAAGTTATTTATATTCTCAAAGGGATATGCAACACACGGTATGATCTCTTGGTTCGTAAATTTGGGCAGGATCAAAGCCGTGTTGAAGAGTCGTAAAGGGTTTACAGTCATTGAACTGGTTGTGGTTATCGTTGTTTTGGGCGTACTTGCAGTCATCGCGGCGCCGAGGTTCTTAAATCTCAGTTCTGATGCGCAAATAGCATCGTTACATGGATTAGGCGGAAGTGTAAAAGAAGCCAACCAACAGGTCTATTCTCAAGCGGTTATTAAAGGGAAAGAAAAGTTATCCGCAGGTAGTGTGACCTTTAATGGAGCAAGAGTTCAGACTCAGTGGGGCTATATCAAGCCAACCTACGAAGAGATTGTTAAAGTGATTGATTTTTCTTCGGAGCGATTAAAAGCATACTCTGATATACCTCAAGAGGAATGGGGCGTTTATGACCGGAAGCCTACTAACGAAGGCAAAAAAATTCTCTACTTCACTCCCAGAGGCACCGCAAATATACCTCAAGAGATCTCTACTTATTGCTTATTCCATTACTCTTTGCTTAGCACTTTGAGCGAGCCCCAATACTACTATTCCACTCGAGGATGTTAACTAAAGGGACTTACCCCAACTTTCAGGATAGCGATCCACAAAACAAAAAAGTCCGGCTAATTCGCCGGACTTTTTGGTGTTCAATCTTAAAGCGTGTTCTTGAAGATCTTACCGTCTTTCATGATAAGGTCCATTTCCGTTAGGTGAGAACCATCTTTCTTGGCATCGTTACCTTCACCAAACCAAGTATCACGACCACCAACCAGTGTAATGTCTTCCAGTGGGGTCGCAAGATCTGGTGAGAATGCGGTGAGGTTTGTAGCAATGAATGCTCCCTCTTTATTGAACTTATCCGCCATCTCTGCTTTGAACATAAAGCCATGCTCTAAAGACTTCACACCTAGGTCGAGCGCTTGATGCATCGCTTGCTCAGAATAAACGTGCGTTGCAACGTAAGAACCATAAGATTCTGCAATTGCCACTGCGGCTTTCATCTCATCGTCTAGGTAAGAGTTGTACTGCCATGGGTCAAATTTCGAAGACACGCCACCCGATTGGAACACCTTAGTGAACTGAGCCCCCTGACGGTAGTTGTATCGAGCTTGTTCTTTGATCTCTTCAACACCATTCGCGTTGCTCATGATATTAAGGATTTCCAAGTTTTGTGGTGAATCAGTAAGACGACGAGACTGTAAACCAACATCGGCATGCGAACCGATAGGTGCAATAGGCGCGCCTGATGCGTAAATACGCGGTACTTCTTTTAGGCGACCATCACGTTCCATATCTGTCCATGAACCATCAGCACCACCTACATCACGAATCGTACCGAAGCCCATGTCTAAATACATTTCTGCGAACTCTTGGCCGTGGATAGCAATCTCTGTCCAGCGCATATCATCAGTACCTAGCAAACCTTTTGGGATGGTTAAGTGCATGTGCGCATCAATTAAGGCTGGCATCAGTGTACGACCTTCACCATCAATCACTTGAGCGTCTGCTGGAATGTCTGCCTCGCCCTTAGTATAGCGGTGATCTTGTTATCTGTGACGACAACCGAGTGATTCTTGTACAGTTTATTTTCAGTTCCGTTGAAAACATTAACGTTCTTAAATACAACAACTTGTGGCGCTTCTGCAGCGACTGGTGCCGTTTCCTGAACGGGCGCTGGAGCAGCAATTGAGTAAGCAGCTGTCATAGCTAAAGAAGCGGCAATCAGTGTTTTCTTGAACATAAAATACTCTCTTAGTTAGTAGTGGTGCTCTGAAATCTGACGCCATATTACCCACCAGCAGAAAGCGTTAATTGCCATTTGATGACACGCGATCAAGTTCGCTATCCGAACTATTTACAACCGACCGTAAAGAATAAAAATCGAACACATAAAGAAAAACACCCTACCGACTCATGCGTCTGTAGGGTGCCCTTACTTGCTACTTTGAGCTTTAAGTTTCTTTACTGACTGAGCTCTTTGCTGACTAAGCTCTTTACTGACTAAGCTGTCCAAATTTGGGCAGACTCTTCACAAACCTTTGGTGTACGTCCATATAAGTTTGCATATAGATCTCGTCGATGTGCTCGTTACTTGGGAAGCTTGATGAGAAATCAACATGTTTGCGGTCAATCGACAACTTGGCGGCTTCGATAATGTGTGCAATGAACATACGAGGATCTTCTAAACCAATCGAGATACGCATAGTCGTTGGTTTGATACCCGCCTCATTAAGTGCTTCGTCGCTGAGTTCTGAGTGCGTGGTCAGTGCCGGACACAGTGCCACTGTATTGGTTTGCCCAAGGCTTACTTGCATACCGATAGCGGGTTCAAGCATGTCGAAGAACTGTTTGAATCCATCTCGATTGATTGGTGCGCGATTGCCGTTCCCTTCCATATCGATTGTAAACAGTGCGGCTGGAAGCCCTAAGTACATGTTGTTCTGGCAGTGTTCATAGTTATCACTGCCTGGTAAAGCGGGACATGAAACATTGATGTCTGGGTGAGCATCAAAAATCTTCGCTAGAGTCAGCGTGTTGATGGTTTTCTGCACCACACGCATCTCATAGGTTTTCATGCCGTTGAGCACTTCAAACGCTTTGTCTGCATCTAAGAAGGCGCCTTTAATGTAATACACATTCCAAAACAGGGTTTCGTTCCAAGGGATCGTCGCCTCATCGCCATTGGGCTTGGTAAAAGTCACCTCTTCTCCTTTTGGCACAAACATGGTCTCGTTACGGCCAATCACAACACCTGCTGTGGTGGTACCAGAACCTGCCAACTCTTTGGTATACGAGTGAATCACATAATCTGGCCTTTCCATCACATCATCACGTTTGAGTACTGGGTGTAGCAGTGGTGTACCAACAGTCGAATCCACAATCACATCCCAACCACGAGAATGAGTCGCCTTACTTATGTTGGCAACATCTAACACGTAGCCATGTGGGTTACACGGTGACTCAAGATAGACGTAGATCTTCTTACCTGCAGCGAGGCGGTCGGCATACTTGCGTGCGACCTCATCAAGACGAGTCGCAAACTCATCACCAGAATAACCATCCACCCACTCGACCGCGACATTCAAGTTCGACGGCTTACCAAACCAGTCTTCCAACAGTTGGTACGAACCGCCGTAGATGTTGCGTGAAGCCAACACAATGTCTTCATGCCCTAGCAAGTGACTGAGCAAGCCATCTATGGCCGCCATCCCCGAGTTAAAGTTCCACGCAAGATACTCATTGGCTCTTGATCCTGCTTCAAGATCAACCATATGGTTCGCCAGAGAGATTGAGGTTGGGTTCAGCAATCGAGAGTAAATATCGTGCAGTGGCTCTTTACCGTTGAATGCATCTTCAATCCATTCGGTACAAGCAAACAGATAGGTCGCCGTGCGCGTAATCACCGGGCTTGCGGAAAAGATTGCCGCCACATTGTCGAAAATCGGATACGCGCCTTTTGAGGCGAAATTACCGTTGTTAGTCGCAATGGATTGGTATGTCGCGCGCATCGGGTTTTGCAGGTTATCGAGGATCTTAGCGATCTGGAACGATAAAAAGCGTTTGGCGTTAAACCAAGCGATACGGTCACTCTTGTCCAGTTCTGAAAGGCCATCAACCGTCAATGCCCAAAGATCGTGTGTTTTGGTGTTGGCTTTGTACAGCGTCGTCGCCAATTCCACCAGCGTGGTACCGTAATCGCTGCTTGGATCAATACCAAAGTGTTTTGCTTGCTCAATGGCAAGAGCTTCTGCTTGTTCGTGTTTAGTGGTTTTGCGCAGTGGGCTAAGTTGAGTAGAAGTATTCATAATTGCTAAGTCATTCCATCCTTGTTGTACCTCCTTTAATTTTAGTGTTACATAGATGTTAAAGATTGCTATTTACGAAGTAAGACATACACTTTGAGCAATAATATTGCCGAGTACGGTTTGATATTGATGGAATATGCCAATGGATGAGATCGACAAAAAGATACTGTCTGAACTGCAAAGCAACGCACGACTCACCAACCAAGAGTTAGCCGACCGCGTAGCGCTTTCTCCCTCCCCTTGTTTACGCCGAGTTCGAGCATTAGAGAAACAAGGGATCATTCGTGGCTATCACGCCAGTGTCGATCAGGAAGCGTGCGGGCTGCCCGTAAATGTGTTTGTGTTGGTGAAACTTGAAAAGCCGACTGAAGAGAACATGCGAGACTTTGAGCAGCACATTGAAGTGATTGATGAAGTGTTGGAGTGTTTTCTAATGACGGGGAATCACGACTACCTATTGCATGTGGTGAGTGAGTCTCTCAAAAGCTACGAGCAGTTTATTCGCAAGCAGTTAACGCGCCTGCCCAATATTGCTTCGATTGAATCGAGCTTCGCCTTTGGACAGGTAAAGACAAAAACCAAATTACCAGTAAGGTAAGTAAATCCACTTTTATGAAAACTGAGAGACCATTTAGCCTTCTGTTTTTGCGATTGCCACAAGTTGCGTCACTTTGAGATCAATCTGTTCTACAACCTCTCTTACAAACTGAGTCCTTTCGCTCCCTGATAGCTCTAGGGCAGCAACCAGATTTGGGATAGCCCAATGGAGCCTATGGGGTACGTGAGAACAAACCACGTTGACGCATCCGACAAATAAGTTGCACTGCTCATTGCTCGATTGATCACAAAGCGTAATCACATAATCGAATTTTTCATTGGTCTTCTTGTATTCAAATACAGTTTTACTCTCGCCTCTTATTGCAAGGTCAAGTACGTTAGACAGCTCGTCTAAGATAACTTGAGGGGTTTGTCCCGCCTCAAAACCAGAGCAGCTAGCTTGAATCATCCCGTTAGATTGCTGATCAACCATCGCCTTCGCGATAGCCGCTCTTACACCTTTCTTCACGCACACAAACAGAATTTTAATGGGAGTGGCATTCATGTTTAACATACCCCTTTCGTATTAGCGTTCGTATATTAAGCATAGATATTTAAGCGCGTTTTTCAAATTCTCGGCTAACCAAGGGAAAAGAGAGTGGAGTAAGTCATCGCCTAGACTATTCGACAAAAAGGACAAACAAGCTCATAAACAAGATATCTATCCTATATTTTTCATATAACTCTGAAAAATAACATGGAAGTCATTTAAGCATGGCAAAGCTATCTTCAATTAGCCCCAAAGTGTTGCTTGTACTCTTTCTCTTGCTTACGTCTTTGACATACGGCGGTATTTCACTCTATTTGCTCTCTAGTTACAGCCAATCAACCGTCAAACAACTGCAAAGCGGTAACAGCAGCTTTGAGCTTGAATCGGCCAAAATTTTTATGGAGAAATACCTCGAGGTTGCAGAAGACCGCATCATTTTAGCTTCGCAATATCAAGGAGTCATCGACGCTGCATCGAGCTCAAATATAGAGAGCCTGTCATTCAATCTAGAGCGATTCAAGGGACAGAACCAATCGATGCAATTTGCCGTGCGAGATCGCACTGGTCAGTTGTTGTTTGAAGATACATTTCGTCACCCTGCATCAAAGCAAGAGCAAGCTATCTTTCAAGCAATTGCGAATCAAGAAGTTGACGATCGCATTCTGTACCTTTTGCACGATGACACCAATCATATTTGTATAAAACTATTTATGCCGTTACTTCGAGGCACTGATTTCGTAGGCGTGCTATATGGTGAAACCGCTGTCGATTACGATGATTTCTTTGGTTCTTTTGTCACCAATCGAGAACGTTGGTACGAACTTAGCCAAGTCAGCCCACCGATCGCTTCTCTCATCGAACAAGATGACGCCCATACACACTCACATAGCCATGATTCACACACACCAATTACCAATAAATACAGTGAGGAAGACTGGTTATTGACTCAAACGGCTTTAACAAGAGGAGACTTAGTATTAACCCAAGGGGTAAGCCGCTCATTTGTTACCGACCAGCTCTCAAGCTTACTGAAGGAGCTGTTAAATGGGCTTTTGGTTGTCTTAGCACTCAGCTCTATTTTAGTGTTTTTTATCGGGCAAAAATTGTTCGTTAACCCTCATAAAGAATTGGCTGGCTCCAAAAAACTGCTAGAGGAATCCAACAAGCGGCTAGCAGAACAAGAACGTGAAAGTCACCTTCTTGCCACCGTAGTCAAGACCGCCAGAGATGGCGTTGTGATAACGGATAACAAAGGGCGTATAGAGTGGGTAAACAGCGCTTTTGAACGAATGACAGGTTATCGTTTAGACTCCATCAAAGGGTTAAGACCAGGCTCATTTCTACAAGGTGAAGGAACTTCTGTTAGCACGGCAAATCGAATAGGTTCTGCGATTCAACAGGGGAACCAAGTAAAAGCGGAAATATTGAATTACGCGATCGACAAAACGCCCTACTGGATTGATATTGATATCGTGCCTTTACGCAACGTTAAAGGTGACGTTGAACGCTTTATCGCCATTGAACGTGATATCACAGAATTTAAGCAGCTTGAGAAGGAGTTAGAAGAACAGGCAAATAATGCACGCCAAGCCAATGATGCAAAATCACTATTCTTGGCGACAATGAGCCATGAAATTCGAACTCCAATGAATGGCTTACTGGGTATTCTACAGATGTTGGTTGAAGACTTGGAAAAAGCAGAGCAAAGAGAAGTTCTTCAGTTAGCCCTCGACTCAGGCGAGCACTTAATTGCCATTCTTAACGATATTCTAGACTTAGCCAAAATAGAGAATGACAGTTTAGAAATTGATCCGCACTCATTCAAAATGTGCGACATCACTAACCCCGTATTAAACACTTATCAAACCTTATGTTCAGAAAAAGGCATTGAGTTCTCTTTGCAAGATAACAGCAATGCGTCCTCTGTCTACAGCGGCGATTCAGTTCGGATCCGACAAGTCATTCTAAATTTAGTTGGGAACGCATTGAAGTTTACAGCGAGTGGTTCAATTACTGTCAGTATCAACCCACTGGCTCACTCTGCGATGGAGTTTACGGTCGAAGACACAGGCATCGGCATCCCAGCAGAAAGATTGAGCTCAATCTTTAATGAGTTTGAGCAAGCCGACGTCTCAACGACTCGACATTATGGTGGGACCGGACTTGGATTGGCCATTTGCCATAAGCTTGTGACCTTGATGAACGGCAAACTTACTGTACAAAGTGAGCTTGGTATAGGCAGCAAGTTCAGCTTTGTTATAAACCTACCATCCATTAAGGCCGAAGATGAAAAGCATCCAATAACAGAGCAAGTCGACCTGTCTCCATTTAAAATCCTAGTGACAGATGACAACAAAATGAACCTTATCATCGCCAAAGGTTTCTTGGATAAACTAAACGTTGAGTGTATTACCTGTAATAGTGGCTTTGAGGCTTTAACACACATAGAAACAGGTCGTTTCAACCTAGTCATTATCGATAACCATATGCCGAAAATGAATGGGTTGGAAACGGTTCGAAAAATACGACAAGCTGGACATGATGATCTTGTTATCTTTGGCTGGACTGCCGATATCATGCAAACATCAACCACAGCTTTCATTGAGGCAGGTGCAAATGAAGTGTTAACGAAACCACTGATTAAGTCAGACTTAGTGGAAGCCCTTTCTCGTTACCTCAACCAAATCAACCCCATAGATAGAGCAAGCTAGGCATATAGACAGAAATGCCAAGCATGCAGCGCAAAAACTAATAGCGTTTAAAGTAAAACGAGCCAGGCTTTTATACCTGGCTCGTTTTGTCATAAGCTTATTTTTTCTAATAAATGACGCGGTAATCTTCTGCTTCATTGGATAGAAGGCATTGGATAATCATCTCCAATCATGCATACCAGTGCCCCACTAAAAGCGTTGTCGTAACGTATTTTCCCTGTCGCATCCGAGTTTTCTTCGCTCGTATTACCGTCCACAATCCGATTGATTTCTTGCGCCACTTTGGTTGGCACCAACCAAACACAAGCAGCAAGAGAACAGGCTGATGACGACGCACTACAACCAGTCTCCGAGCTTCCTCGAACCCATCGACTCCCCTTTTCCTTAATCAGTAATTGAGTCGCTATGTAATCTGGGTGGTCGATGTACTGATCACCACCAATCCACGTATCGTCATAAGGTAGGTACGGCCCTTGCCATGTTGGTAAGTTTGGATTCTCAATTAAGTGATTGATATTTAGGTAGCCGAACCTCGGGTCAGTATCGGAAGTGATTGGCGGCAGAGAACCATTATCATGAGAATATTGCTCAGCAGCATCTAAAGCCGTATTCAATTGCCCGATTAAAAATTTAGCCTCATCAACACAAGACATGCTATTACCGAGCTGATGATTGAGATAAAAAGCGACAACGAGAATGACCGAGCTAAGCGACGCAAGCTTCCACTTTTTCATCTGACGTAACCGTTTCAACATGTCTTTTCTGTTTCTCATCTTAAAGGCGGTTGCCCAGTTTAGCCTGTGCCAAATGATACCCTCTATCTATCTGGCTGATTTACTCCGTTTTAGTTCTAGTGGTTTCTGGGTTTATGAATGGCTTATCTTATAAAGAACGAGCTGCTTCCGTAAAAGAAAATTATGAGCACCTTAAGACTCTATATGTTAGAGCTATCGAACTAGAGAAAACAGGTGAATCATGTAATGACCTAGCTTTAGAGTATGAAGCGGCACTCAATAAGTGCGAGAATCAAGCTCCCGCAGACTATCCAGAAGCTTTATACGATACTTTTTATTCAGCAATTGACCAATCAAAAGTCGAACCGCATCCAACACAATATCAAATCGATATTGCGCTAAAAAACCGGAAATATCGTAAGCTATATATTAGCTCCTTATACCTACTTCCTTTTGCAATAACCGTATTATTAAACGGGAATGATATAGTTAGCTTTGTCGCAAATGCTTACGATTTCTAGCTAAACTGGGCTGTAATTTATAATGAAGAATATTAGGACTCAATTCGATGAGCATTTTTCAGAAGAAAATTTAACTCGAATTTTTCAAGAAATAATTGTCTACTCCGGCGGGACTGGTATTGATAATATCAATCAATATACATTTCGAAATCAACAAGAAGAACAAATAAAAATCCTTTCTCGAAAAATGATAGCGGGGAGCTACGATTTTACAAAGTACAAACTTAGCTTAATTAGTAAAGGGAGAGGAAAGCCTCCACGTGAAATATCCATACCTACAGTTCGGGATCGAATATCCCTGAGAGCCATGTGTGATTTTTTACAAAAAAGGTTTAGTCAAAGTGGAGTGGGCGTTGTTGACTAAATCCGTTGGAACCTTTTCTCAGTCCTGCGATCTGATCCCATGTAGTAGAAGCATGGTGTTGTTATGGGTAAGTCGAAGAAGAAGAAGAAGATAGCGAACTGGAGTGAGTATAATGAAGCCTTGTGCAAGCGAGGCTCAGTAACGTTTTGGATTGACGACTCAGCCGTTGAAGCATGGCAATGTAAAAGTCACCATGGTAAACGAGGTAGAGGCTTTCAATTTTCTGATACTGCTATTGAAACAGCTTTGATGGTTAAAGGGATATTCTCTCTCCCGTTACGTGCGCTTCAAGGCTTTATCGATTCTATATTTGCTTTGATGAACGT
>NZ_JAKEUW010000046.1:0-42695 GCF_022398115.1 Vibrio sp. Isolate22
CGAAGGTCCCCCTCTTTGGCCCGTAGGCATTATGCGGTATTAGCCATCGTTTCCAATGGTTATCCCCCACATCAAGGCAATTTCCTAGGCATTACTCACCCGTCCGCCGCTCGACGCCGTTATCGTTCCCCGAAGGTTCAGATAACTCGTTTCCGCTCGACTTGCATGTGTTAGGCCTGCCGCCAGCGTTCAATCTGAGCCATGATCAAACTCTTCAATTTAAGATTTTGTCGACTCAATGAATACTGACTTCAAAACTACTGTGTAATTTTAAAGCTATTATCATTCCAACAGAATGATAATGAATTGACTGTGCCGATAATAAATTATCGATTGGTCACTCAGTTCATTGAAATCAAGTTGAAACCGAAGTTTCATTTTTGATATTCATCAACGAGTGCCCACACAGATTGATAGGTTTAAATTGTTAAAGAGCTTAACTTCTTAAGCATTCCTTTTTAGCAAGTAGCCTCTCGAAGTGGACGGCCATTCTAGCGAATTAACATTCAGTGTCAAACACTTTTTGAAAATTAATTTTTTGTCGCTTTCCGTCTTACTGATTATTGCTGAAGCCTTATGGCGCCTGCCGTCTCAGTGGGGCCGCATTATAGGGAACCCTTTCAGCTTGGCAACTACTTTTTCATAAAAAATGAATAAATAGAGGTTAAGTGTCTAATAGTTCACCTAAATATAAAAAAGAGAGCATTTCTGCTCTCTTTTTGCACTAAATCTAAAGGAATTATTAGATAAACGCGTAAGCATCTGCGTACATATGGTCACGCTTTGCTTCTTTATTTTGTGTAAATAGGTCTCTTGCTGCGCCCGCCATTTCAAAACGACCAGCAATATAGATATCAAAATCAGCCAGTGATTCGAAGCTTTGTGTAATTGCTTCAAGCACATTACCAGTTTGGCCATGCCAAACTTCCGGCGCCTCTTCTACTACAGGTACGAAATGTACATTACTATGCTTTTCTGCAATATCGACAAGCTCTTCTTTCGCGTATAGCTGGCACTCATCTTTTGCACCCCAGTAAAGGTGAATCTCTTTCTTGCTGTTTTGTGCAATGCAGTGATCCAGGATCGAACGTACGTAACTAAAACCCGTACCACCAGCAATCAATAGTAGAGGACGTTCGCTCTCTTCTTTAATCCACGCATCACCGTGTGGCGCATCAATCGCGATATCGCCATCTTCAGCTTGTGCCTTTTTCATTGCTTCAACCACTTCTAGTGCATAAGCATTGTGTTCAGCAGCACCGATGTGTAGTTCTAGTTCACCTTCATGGCGACAAGGGCTGCTCGCAATTGAAAAGGGACGCTTATCTTTCTCACCCATTTCAACCATCAGGTACTGACCAGCTTTAAAAGCGACTGGTGTCTCTGGGTGAAGCAGGATTTGGTAAGTGTTACAAGCCAAAGGCTCGATAGACTTAACTTTACATTTAATAGTCATGTTCTTCCTCTCACTAACCCTTAATCGGCAAAGGTTAGAACTAAATTACTTTCTGCAAATGCTTGGCAAGCGAAAATCCAACCCTGTTGCTGCTCTTTCTCTGTGAGCATGGGTTCAAGGTGGTAACTCACTTGCCCTTCTAATTTTTTGCACATGCACATAGCACATGCGCCAACTTGGCAACGGTTAGGGAAATAGATATCGCTGTTGAGCGCAGCATCCAAGACCGTTTGCCCTTTTTCTACTGTGAAACTGATGTTTTCTGGATACAAGACTACTTGGTAGCTCATAAAATTCCTAGTTGTTCCCAGATGCTATCAATCTTTTTGACCAGTTCAGGATCTTTTGTGATTGGAATACCCCACTCACGCAAGCATTCACCTTCCCACTTATTGGTGGCATCGAGGCCCATTTTGGAGT
The DNA here is from genome assembly GCF_022398115.1 of Vibrio sp. Isolate22. Taxonomy (NCBI): domain Bacteria; kingdom Pseudomonadati; phylum Pseudomonadota; class Gammaproteobacteria; order Vibrionales; family Vibrionaceae; genus Vibrio; species Vibrio sp. Isolate22. The sequence continues at coordinate 1,877 of NZ_JAKEUW010000046.1, forward strand.
GCCCTGTTTCATCCTGAAGGAACAAGGTATCTCTCGCTGGGTCCATTCTAGTAGTTACTGCCCAGATAATGTCGTTCCAGTCACTCACATTAACATCGCCATCACAGACGATAACGAATTGGTTCTCATCAAATTGAGACCAAACCGCATCCATGATTTTCTTACCATTACCTGCGGCTTGTTTATCTATCGATACCACAACCATGCTGGCATTATCGTTCTGCAGGTGAATATCAAGAATTTCAGGGTGAGCTTTGGTTAATTCAGCTAGTCCACCTTCAATATGATCACTGTTTTCTGGCGTAGATTGCACATCAGGCGACAACGCTAACTCGGCATCCCACTTCTTAGTGATATCTAAGCCCATCTTAGAACCTAGTCCAACTACCGGTGATGCAAAGTCCAACGAATCAATTGGCGTGTTCTCTATCATCAAGGTATCACGTGAAGGATCCATATGTTTGCACATCGCAGCGGTAACTTGTGACCAGTCGCGAGCGTTAACATCCTCATCGCACACCAATACAAACTTGGTGTACATGAATTGACGTAAGAAAGACCATACTCCCATCATCACTCGTTTAGCGTGACCAGGGTATTGCTTCTTCATGGTCACCACTGCCATTCGATACGAACAACCTTCAGGTGGTAGATAGAAGTCTTCTATCTCTGGGAATTGCTTTTGAAGAATAGGAACAAACACTTCATTCAATGCAACACCCAGTACCGCTGGCTCATCTGGCGGGCGACCTGTGTATGTGCTGTGGTAAATCGGGTTCTCACGCATGGTTACATGAGTAATGGTAAACACGTTGTGTTTTTCTTTCTCGTTGTAGTAACCAGTGTGATCGCCGTAAGGTCCTTCGTCAGCAAATTCATTCGGATCGATGTAACCTTCCATCACGATTTCAGCACTTGCTGGGACTTCTAGGTCATTACTGATCGATTTAACCACTTCAGTTTTGCTACCACGTAGCAGGCCTGCAAAAGCGTATTCCGATAAGGTATCTGGCACTGGTGTTACCGCGCCAAGAATCGTTGCAGGATCAGCGCCAAACGCTACAGATACTGGGAACGGTTTACCTGGGTTCTGTTCAGCCCAGTCACGTAGATCCAACGCACCACCACGGTGAGCTAGCCAACGCATGATAATTTTGTTCTTACCAATCTTTTGTTGGCGGTAGATGCCCAAGTTTTGGCGTTTCTTGTTCGGGCCACGGGTAACCGTTAAACCCCAAGTAAGTAGTGGAGCGACATCGTCAGCCCAACAGCTCATTACTGGGATTTTATCTAGGTCGACCTCGTCGCCTTGCCACACGACTTGTTGGCATGCTGCTTTACGAAGACGCTTAGCCGGCATGTTCAATACTTGCTTGAACACGGGCAACTTATCAATCGCGTCTTTAAAACCTTTCGGCGGCTCTGGCTCTTTTAAGTAAGCCAATAGCTTACCCACTTCGCGCAGCTCTTTTACATCCTGACGCCCCATACCAATAGCAACACGATTAGGCGTACCAAATAGGTTGGTCAAAACAGGCATGTCATAACCTACCGGATTCTCGAACAGAAGAGCCGGGCCACCAGCACGTAGAGTACGGTCGCTAATTTCGGTCATTTCATAGTCTGGGTCGACTGGGTGAGAAATGCGTTTCAACTGACCAATGCTTTCAAGATGGTCGATAAAATCACGTAAATCTTTAAAACTCATAGAACTTCTACATGCTGATTATTCTGCGCTCAGTATATCAAAAAGGGGCATCGTGAGATCCCCCTTTTTAGTAAGGTTATTGAGAGGTAAAACCCAGTTACGGAAGCACTTGCTGGATCACTGAACTTTTGACTTGTGGGTTGTCACTCACGAGCTCTTGTAACCAATTAGTGTGTCCTTGCTTGGCTAACTCACGAGCGACCAATGGCGCATCATCAGCAATTGCCATGCGAGAAACTAAAAAGTCTTTCACCTCTTCTGAAAGTGGGTTAACTCTCGTCAGTAAAGTGATCGCTTCTTCTTTTAATCTTGGGTTTTTCGTTGCAGCCATCACCTGCTCTAAGGCAAATGGGGATTTACTCTCAGCGAGACGAATCAGTTCAGCTTGGCTATGATAATCGGCTTTCATCTTCCAGAGGATTTGATAGACGCCTGGGTCTTCGCTCACCTGTGCCAATCGAACCACTACTTCGGTAGAGGGTAACCAGCTGACTATCGGCGACTCTGTTAGCTGTTTTGCTAAGTAATTCACAGCCTCTGGAGACAAGCTATCCAATTCTCTTATGAGTAGCGCCTCTCGAGTTTGGACCTGATGCTCAGAGCCAGTTAGCCACTCTTTAAGATTGAGATTCTGCTTCTCTGCATCGAGAACAAACACCAATGTATTTTGGTCAGCACGGAATTGCTTGATTAAGCGGTTTGCTATCGAAGGATAATTAAAGGCTGGAACCGTAAATTCATAGCCATCACCACGCTCTAATACTTGGTAGGTTGGCGTAATAGCGAGCTGTTGCTCCACAAAGATAGACATCTTCGGTGTGAGTACGATTTTTTGCTGTTCGATCTTCTTCAAGAGTTGGTAACGAGCCACCTCTTGCTGGGGAAATGTCAGGCGCTCAAGTGCAAAGCGTAACGAATTCACTTCATCACGCACGACAAGCTCAAGCAATTCAGCAGTTTTCAGTTTTACTTGATCATTCTCAAGCCAAGACTCTACTGTATGTGGGGACATCTCGGTGGCATTAACAATACCGACCGGTGAAAGTAACAGTGAAGTAGACAAGAGTAATGATGACAACAGTCCATGTTGCATTTTAACTTCCTTGTAACACTTTTGGTCATTCTGCAAGCTGCCGCTACAAAATGCAAATAAAAAGCGCTACCCGAGGGCAGCGCTTTCTAATAACTATCAGCTAATCAAGATTACTGACGACGCATAGCGTCAAAGAACTCATCGTTCGTTTTCGTCATTGCTAGCTTGTCGATAAGGAATTCCATTGCATCGATTTCGCCCATTGGGTGAACAATCTTACGCAGGATCCACATCTTCTGTAGTTCATCGTTCTTAGTAAGAAGCTCTTCACGACGAGTACCAGAGCGGTTGAAATCAATCGCAGGGAATACACGTTTTTCTGCAATCTTACGGTTAAGGTGCAGTTCCATGTTACCTGTACCTTTGAATTCTTCGTAGATAACTTCATCCATCTTAGAACCAGTATCAACCAGTGCTGTGGCGATGATAGTCAAGCTACCGCCTTCTTCAACGTTACGAGCTGCACCGAAGAAACGCTTAGGACGGTGAAGTGCGTTTGCATCTACACCACCAGTTAGTACTTTACCTGATGAAGGTACTACCGTGTTGTATGCACGCGCTAGACGAGTGATTGAGTCCAGGAGGATAACCACGTCTTTCTTGTGTTCAACAAGACGCTTCGCTTTCTCGATAACCATTTCTGCTACTTGTACGTGGCGAGATGCTGGCTCATCGAATGTCGAAGCAACTACTTCACCTTTAACTAGGCGCTGCATTTCTGTTACTTCTTCCGGACGCTCATCGATAAGTAGAACCATTAGTTCACACTCAGGATGGTTGTGAGCGATGCTTTGCGCGATGTTTTGCAGAAGCATTGTCTTACCCGCTTTTGGCGGAGCAACAATCAAGCCACGCTGACCTTTACCAATTGGAGATGCAAGGTCAAGGATACGAGCTGTGATATCTTCTGTCGCACCATTACCACGCTCCATAACCATGCGTTCGTTAGCATGTAGAGGGGTAAGGTTTTCGAAAAGGATCTTGTTACGAGCGTTGTCTGGTTTGTCGTGGTTTACCGTGTTTACTTTAAGTAGAGCAAAGTAACGTTCGCCATCTTTGGGTGGGCGAATCTTTCCGGCAATTGAGTCACCAGTACGTAGGTTGAAACGACGAATCTGACTTGGTGATACGTAGATATCATCAGGACCCGCTAAGTACGAGCTGTCTGCGCTACGAAGAAAACCAAAACCGTCTTGCAGAATTTCAAGAACACCGTCACCGAAGATGTCTTCACCACTTTTTGCATGTGCTTTAAGGATAGCGAAGATAATGTCCTGTTTTCTTAGACGAGCTAGGTTTTCAAGGCCTAGGCTTTCGCCAAGTTTAACAAGTTCAGACACAGGTCTGTTCTTCAGTTCTGTAAGATTCATTGTGGTGGATGCTTGTTTAGTCAAAATAAGATCTGTTTTCTAGTTAAGAGGGATTCGGTCACAGGATCGACCAAGAAGAGAAATTCGTTCAATTAACGTGCGATAAATTAGCACTAAAACTAAGACTAGTCCATAGCTTAGAAAAAACAAAACCGTGCATTTGTTAACTGCACGGTTTCTTTATCAAATGCTCACCTGATTATAGGTTAGCGTCTAGGAACTCTTTAAGTTGAGTTTTAGACAATGCACCAACTTTAGTCGCTGCTACGCCGCCATCTTTGAAAAGAAGAAGCGTTGGAATGCCGCGAATGCCAAACTTTGGTGGTGTTCCAGCATTTTGGTCGATATTAAGTTTACCGATAGTGAGCTTGCCTTCGTACTCGTCTGCGATTTCATCAAGAATCGGCGCAATCATCTTACAAGGGCCACACCATTCTGCCCAAAAATCAACAAGAACAGGGCCTGCAGCGTTGATCACATCGTTCTCAAAACCGTCATCAGTTAGCTGCAAAATCTTATCACTCATCTTCCACTCCAATGTATTTTTTAGAACTGGTTGGATGATAACCAGTAAATAGATGCCCTATTGGAATGTATTTACTTTCGTATTGCAAGCTTAAGCTGATATTCTATAGCAATGAAAAAGACGCATATCACAGAGCAAAAGTTCGCCGACTTGGATTTACATCCGCAAGTCATTGAAGGATTGGAGAAAAAAGGGTTCGATTATTGTACCCCTATCCAAGCCTTGGCGCTCCCGGTACTGCTCACCGGCCAAGACATTGCAGGCCAGGCCCAAACGGGCACTGGTAAAACGCTTGCGTTTCTTACTGCTACTTTTAACCACCTACTAAAAACACCTGAGCATGAAGGGCGTAAGCCTAACCAGCCACGTGCGATTATTATGGCACCTACACGCGAACTCGCGATTCAGATCTTCAACGATGCTGAATCTCTAGTTGCAAGCACTGGTATCAAAGCAGCATTGGCTTACGGTGGCGAAAGCTACGACAAGCAGCTCGGTAAGATCGAAGAAGGCGCAGATATCTTAATTGGTACCACTGGCCGTATTATCGATTTCTACAAGCAAAAGGTATTTAACCTTAACCACATTCAAGCAGTAGTACTGGATGAAGCAGACCGTATGTTCGATCTTGGCTTCATTAAAGACATCCGCTTCTTGTTCCGTCGTATGCCTGAGCCTAAAGATCGTTTGAACATGCTGTTCTCTGCGACGCTGTCTTACCGCGTACAAGAGTTGGCTTTCGAACACATGCATAACCCAGAGCATGTTGTGGTTGAGCCAGAGCGTAAAACAGGCCACCGTATTAAAGAAGAGTTGTTCTACCCTTCTAACGAACACAAGATGGCTCTGCTACAGACACTAGTAGAAGAAGAGTGGCCAGAGCGCGCTATCATCTTCGCTAACACTAAGCACAAGTGCGAATCAGTTTGGGGCCATTTGGCTGCCGATGGTCACCGTGTTGGTCTATTGACTGGTGATGTACCACAGAAGAAACGTGAAAAGATTCTTGAGCAATTCACTCAAGGTGATGTTGACCTACTGGTTGCAACCGATGTTGCTGCTCGTGGCCTACACATTCCTCAAGTAACGCACGTATTCAACTTCGATCTACCAGACGATTGTGAAGATTACGTTCACCGTATCGGCCGTACAGGTCGTGCTGGTGCAAGTGGTCATTCGATCAGCTTTGCTTGTGAAGATTACGCAATCAACTTGCCACCAATCGAAGAGTACATTGAGCACGCGATCCCAGTGTCTGACTACGACGCTTCTGCACTACTAGAAGATCTACCAGCACCATTGCGCTTACGCACACGTAACCCGCAACAACGCCGCTCAAACAACAATGGCTCACGCAACGGTAACCGTAAACCAAACCAGAACCGTCGCCCACGCCAACCGCGTCACAACAAGGAAGCTTAGTCGCTTATGAGTCAAACAGTGTCACCCCCGCTTTACGCTGCAATCGACCTCGGGTCGAACAGTTTTCATATGCTCGTTGTGCGTCATATCGATGGCAGCGTACAAACCATGGCTAAGATTAAGCGCAAAGTGCGTTTAGCTGCAGGCTTAGATGAAAATAATGCGCTTAGTACCGAAGCTATGCAGCGCGGTTGGGACTGTTTGAGTCTCTTTGCAGAGCGACTGCAGGACATTCCGAAAGAAAATATCCGCATTGTTGGTACAGCGACCCTACGTACCGCAACCAATGTGGATATCTTTCTTGAGAAAGCGAATCAGATCCTTGGCTACGATATCAATGTTATCTCCGGTGAAGAAGAAGCGGCGACTATCTATAAAGGCGTGGCACACACTTCTGGTGGCAGCGGCCGCCGACTGGTAGTGGACATTGGTGGTGCAAGTACCGAGATGATCATCGGCGAAGGTTTCTCAGCAAAAGCGCTGACTAGCCTAAAAATGGGCTGTGTTACCTGGCTTGAGCGTCACTTTAAAGATCGCCAATTAACCGCAACCAACTTCGACAACGCGATTGAAGCCGCGAAATCGACTTTAGCTCCTATCTTAGAGAGCTACACAGATATCGGTTGGGATGTGTGTGTTGGCGCTAGTGGTACCGTTCAAGCACTGCAAGAAATCATGTTAGCGCAAGGCATGGATGAGGTTATCACTCATACCAAACTTAAGCGCTTACAAAAACAAGCGATGATTACTGAGCGCTTAGAAGAGCTAGAAATAGAAGGGTTAACTCTGGAGCGCGCTTTGGTGTTCCCTAGCGGTCTTTCTATCCTGATTGCTATCTTTGAACTGCTTAAGATCGACTCGATGACACTCGCAGGTGGTGCACTTCGTGAAGGCCTAGCCTACGAGATGGTTGATGAGCTACGCCAAGACGATATCCGCGCTCGTACGATCAAGAGCGTTCAATCACGTTACCAGATGGACGTAAGCTACGGTGACCAAGTCGCAGCAGCAGCGCAGACTCTGTTAGAGCAAGCTGGCGGTGAAGCTTGGGTGTCAGAACCTCAAGCTGGTGTCCTACTGCAAACTGCAGCCAAACTTCATGAAATCGGTTTAACCATCGACTTCAAGAAAGGCGGTGAACACAGTGCTTACCTACTGCAGAACCTAGATTTACCTGGTTTCACCCGCGCACAGAAACACTACCTAGGTGAATTAACGCGACGCTACCGTGAACAGCTAACATCATTGCCAGAGCAACACGCAGTATCCGGCACAAGCAGTAAACGTATCCTACGTATTCTGCGTCTGGCGATTCTGTTAACGCATCGTCGTAACACAGAGCTAGAGCCTGAGTTTACGCTAACAGCTGACGATAATAATCTAATTCTAACACTCTCTAAGCAATGGCTAGCCGACAACCCTCTAACCGCTGCAGAGCTAGAGATTGAGTCGAATAGACAAACAGACATTGGCTGGCCACTGACGATTGCTGAGCAGTAACGCTCAAGCTTAAATCAGCCGCAACAGATATTCGAAAGCTCCCTATCACGGGAGCTTTTTCGTTTATGTCTCACAGCAACCCTCTTAATCCATCACCTCAAATATTTAACTCACGCACACCTTTTAGAATTCACTCGAAAATTACAACAAATTCATCACATTATGTAATAGAGTTAATAAGGTGAATATAGAACGCAGGATGCCGTTTGAATGCAGGAGAAAGGGATGCTTGAGAAGAATTCATGTTTTAGTGTCGATGAGTGGCTATTCGTTCCAAATGAAGGGCAAATCCTCTTCGCCGAGAGAACGGTAACCATAGATAAGCGGTTAACTAAGCTACTTGAATTTTTGTGCCTCAATCCTGGGTAAACTCATACTCGAGACGAACTCATCAACAACGTCTGGAGCGGTATGATTCTCAGTGACCAAGTGGTCACACAAGCAGTATTTGAGCTGCGTAAGGTTCTGAAGCAAAACTCTCAACAGCACAACAGCTACATCATTACCGTGCAAAAGCGTGGCTATAAGTTTGAAGCGGACGTAATACAAAGCAAAATCGAGACTGACCAAGTCGCTGAACCGGAACCATCAACAGCTCAGCCCTCCGCTCCAGAACAATCGCCACCAGCAGATAAACTGCCCCAATATATGGTACGTCCCGTTATTGCAAGTAGAGTTAAAAATAACGAGCTGATTTGCGCTAATATATTCAGAGTCTATTAGAGACTGTCATTAGTCTCAGCTCTATGATGAGGTGTGCGCCAGACTGTCCTCACAAAATGAAAAGCATATTAAGTTGCTGTTTGGGGCAACAGGTCTTCAGTCTGGTGGTCTAACCGTTGTGTCATCTTTAATTCTCATTGCAAATTCTGATTATGTTCTTATTAAAGGTTTTCGTTTCTTAAGTTCAATAAGCCATGAACCAAAATATTTTTCGACTGACTTATCTCTCCATAAAATTGACCTTGCGGCATGGATAAATAACGTTCTCAGTTCTTTATTTCCTCGTTTTGATATCCCAAGTAGCGTTGACTTGCCGCCCGTAGAATATTGAACAGGAACAAGCCCGATCCATGCAGCGAAATTTCGCCCGTTTTTGAAGTCATTTGGATTACCGACAGTTGATATACAAGCGCTAGCGATAACTGGGCCAATGCCAGGAACAGTCTTTAATTGTTTCACTTGCTCATTGTCAGCGAGAATTCTTTCGACCTTGTCTGCTTGTGAATCTATACGTTCATTGAGGTTCTGATAGTGCTCATGTAGCTCACTCAATTCAAATATGATTAGTGGAGGAAGGTGTTGATTCTTATCTACCAACCACTGGAATAAACCTTTCATACTAGCGTGTCCTTTTGGCAAACTTATTCCGAACTCAAGAAGGATAGATCCTATTCGGTTCATACAAGCGGTACGCTCTCTAATATATCCGCTGCGAATTTTCCGAATGGTAGATATCACTTGAGCTGATTCGGTTTTTGCTGAAGAAAACCTCATTGTTGGCCGTGAAGCTGCCTCTGCGATAGCATCAGCATCGATGAAATCATTTTTATTGGTTTTAACGTATGGCTTTACATATTGAGGAGGGATTAGCTTAGCTGTATGACCCAATTCATCGCACTTTCTAGCTAGCCAATGAGACCCGCCACACGACTCCATGGCTATAATTACAGGCTCATGGGAAGATAAGAACTCTAGTAATTTCTGGCGAGTAAGCTTTTTCTTAAATAATTGATGTCCAGCTTGGTCATGACCAACTAAATGAAAAGAGTTCTTACCTAGGTCAATTCCGATAATGTGTGAGTTATTCATGTGGCACTTTCCTATAAAGACTAAACTAGTTCAAGTTTAGCTGAAGGGAGGGACGTACCATCTCATTAANCCAATGAGACCCGCCACACGACTCCATGGCTATAATTACAGGCTCATGGGAAGATAAGAACTCTAGTAATTTCTGGCGAGTAAGCTTTTTCTTAAATAATTGATGTCCAGCTTGGTCATGACCAACTAAATGAAAAGAGTTCTTACCTAGGTCAATTCCGATAATGTGTGAGTTATTCATGTGGCACTTTCCTATAAAGACTAAACTAGTTCAAGTTTAGCTGAAGGGAGGGACGTACCATCTCATTAACTGATGCCAGTAAGCAAACTAAGCCCAATAAAAGAAACCTGATGATTGGTTTACTACTTGGCGCTATCGTTGTTATGGAGTCTGGCTATATTCTTTATTCAGCATCGAGCAGCACGCCAGATGAGAAAGTCGCTCCTGCAACCCAACTCCGACACTATGAGTTTCGTTATGTCATGTTGGATATTAGCGATGACGTCAAAAACGACCCGGTTTTATACGGCACCATCACCAAGTTCATTGAGTACTTGAGCGCTTACAGTGGCATACGCATAGTCCACAGCGAGCCATTACAAAAGATTGCAGCAATCAAACTCACCTTTGGTACGAGCCCAAGTCGAGACGGTAAGCATACTCGCCTCACCATGCGTTATCACAATAACATCTCTGACCAATCGCATCTCAACCGCCGCTACCCAACGGAGCTGCCAGAGCTGCACCACACACTCTATCGTATGGTAGATGACATACTAGACGCTCTTTATATCAAGGTACCGAAAGAGGAGCTCACAGAAAGTATTTCCCAACTGCCAATGACGCCCGACGCATTAAAATACACACTCAGTGGTCTTGGAGTGCTGTATAACGAGGCAGAGTTACCAATGGTGATGGACTACTTTGCAAAAGCCCAACAAGCTGAGCCTAGCAATGATCTTGTTTTCGTTGCCAATTACATAGGCAAGGTAATGAACACCTTCTACGCTTCTTCGGGCAGTAAAAAGCAAGCCATTGCGACATTGAATCAAGAGGCTAAACCAAGGCTCGAGCGTCTGCTCGCGGAAGGGAAACTGGCGCGCGCCTATGACGCCAACGCCATCATCGCCCTTTCTGAGGATGACCCAGAAAAAGCGATGAAGATTTTGTTGTCGATGCCACCGCAAAATCAGTCGATATTGACCTACCTACTGCTTGCGAAAGCGGAAGAGTCTCGCGGTAATGCGGGTGCAGCAAAAGAGCTGTACATCAAGGCAACGCAAGGCAACTCTTCTCTCAAAGCAATACAGATGGCCTCACCACTGTTTTTCGACAGTAACCTAGAGCCTCTTCTGAAAGAATTAGAGTAATAGCCTCTATAGAACCTCGCTGTGTTGTAAGGCGCGCTCTTCTACCCGCTCATTGTCTGGGTTGGAAGCTCTTTGCGCCTTGTTAAGCTGTCTATCCAGTAAGATATGGCAGATTTCTAGCGTCAATCCAAACGCCAAAGCAACGTACAAATAGCTTTTGTTCACATGTAAACCATACCCTTCGACAACCAGTAAGCCACCCAATAAAATCAGGAATAAAAGCGCAAGTAGCTTCAAGCCAGGATATGCGGTAATGGTTATTTGAATCTTTTCAGCAACTGCCAACATGATGATTGCAGAGATAACAATAGCTGCAATGATGATCTCTACATTGTGGACCAAAGCCACTGCAGTAATCACCGAGTCGAATGAGAACACTGCATCAATAGCAATAATCTGTAGCACAATCATGGTGACACTGGTTTCAAGTGCGTTCTTTTCTTTTTTCTCTTTTACTAGCAACCAATTCAATAGATCTTTAAAGCTCTTCAATAGCAGGAAGCCACCGCCAACAATCAAGATCAAATCTTTACCTGATAGGCCGCGCTCAAAAACGGTAACAAAAGGTTCAGTGAGCGACATCAACCAGGTAACCGAGAATACCAATCCAATCCGCGTAACAACCGCTAAGCCAATACCTAGATTGCGAATACGGCTTCTTAGCCTTACGGGTAACTTCTCGACCAAGATTGAGATGAAAATAATGTTGTCGACTCCCAGAATCACTTCCAGTAATAAAAGCATGCTAAATGATGCGAGATAATCAACGTACATAGTCACCTCTGGCTTTGATGGCATTCATCCTAGCCGCAGAGAGAAGTGGCTCAACCATTAGCCACAGTAGGATCAATTGAGTAATAAATAGAGTCAGCATGGTTATGATGGCTCCACGTTATTACGTGTGCAAACAGTGTTACGCGCTCCAAAATAGCCCTGCTTTTTTATCTTTAGAAAGCAGAACACCGTCAGTTTTATGGTAATCAGTATCATCAGTAATCGAACCAAGTTGTGAATGGCCGGCCATTCTACAAATTGGCGAAATGGCTTCATCACCAAAGCGTTACCTATAGATAAAAGGGATATAACAGAAATATAAAGAACTATATATCAACTACTTAACCAAATAAAACAAGTCGATGATTAGTGATTACTCTGCTTGGGCAAAGTCGAACTAGAAAGGAAAATAAAACCTAATGGTTTAATGATGTATTGGAAACGAGCGGCCATAATAATGCAGCCTCAACTATTTAGAGGTTACTATGCTTAGCTACATCGACACCATTTTTGCGACATTAAAACAGTACGACTTGCTACTCGCTTTGCTGTTCATTCTTATCTATTGGGTTCTTAAACACTCTACGGAAAAAGCCATTCAGGCACTCGCAGAGACAAAAACCGTCAATGCGACACGCACTGCTTTTATCAATCGCTGCTTTAATATCATTTACTTCGGATTCTTGTTCGCGACCTATTTGATTGTCAGCGGCATCGGCTACGGCAACTTTTCGATTTTTATCTCTTCAGTGTTCACGGTCATTGGTGTTGGCTTTATCGCTCAGTGGTCAATACTCAGCAACATCACCGCCAGTTTCTTAATCTTCTTTGTCTTCCCCTACCGTATTGGGGACTCAATCATTGTGGCCGATGGAGATGGTATTGAAGGAAAAATACTCGACATAAAGATGTTCCATACCCTAATCCGCCATCCAGAGGGCAATGTGATTACCTACCCTAATTCACTGCTACTACAAAAAAGCGTGACTAAGGTGAGCCCAAAGAACTCGAAATATAAGGTATCAGTGCCAAGAAAGAGTAATAAAGATGCAGGGGCTGGTGTTGAGACAGTGCTTGAAGGCCAAGCTTAGTGGAGCTGAAATAGAAAGGAATAAACAAAGAGGAACGAAAGGCGGTTATTCAGAGATGACCTTGAATAACCGCACTTCCATCTAGCTAGGCGTTAACACCTGTCGCTTTAAAGTCAGGGTTCACAGCGGTTAACTTCTTAACGATGTAGTTCAGAAGCACACCGTACATAGGAACAAACAAACCTAGGCTGATGATAAGTTTGAAACCGTAATCAACCAGTGCAATCTCAGTCCAATGTTCAGCCATGAATGGATCTGGGCTTTGGTAGAAAGCGATCGCAAAGAAAGCGATGGTATCGATAGCATTACCAAAAAGCGTTGAACAGGTTGGCGCAATCCACCACTGCTTAAGCTGACGCAAGCGGTTGAAAACATGAACATCTAAGATTTGTCCAAGCAAGTAGGCCATGAAACTTGCAGCAGCGATACGTGCTACAAATAGGTTAAATTCACCCAGATGGCTAAAGCCTTGGAATTGCCCCTCAAAGAACACCACCGACAAGAAGTAAGAAACCGCCAGTGCAGGCAACATCACTAAGAAAATGATTTTACGAGCAAGCTGAGCGCCAAAAATGCGAACGGTCAGGTCTGTTGCTAAGAAGATAAATGGGAAAGTGAAAGCGCCCCAAGTGGTGTGCATACCGAAGATGGTAAAAGGTAGCTGAACCAAGTAGTTGCTTGACGCAATAATCACTAAGTGGAACAAAACTAATAATGCTAGGGCTTTGCGCTGTTGCGCAGGGGTAAAGTTACTCATGCTGTACCTTTTTAGTTTGGTTTGGGGGTGAGGGAACCCAAATCGAGTCATTTCTCTATCGAAATAAAGAAAGCTCTTACCAATAATGTGAATGAAAAATGTATCTATCATTTGCTCTATCGAGCGGCGGGCGATTATACATTAATCAATTTTAGCTGCAACGGTGAGAATAGACGCAAACGTTTATTCTCACTTTTATTGCTAGAAGGTGTTTAAAGCTCAGTAGCGAGAAATCAGATTTAGAGGCAATGTTAACAGCTAGAAGCCACGCTCGAACAAGGCAGCTAGATAATCGAACTCTTCACGGCTCGCTTCTGGACTAAGAGATTCAAACCACACAGATTCACTGTAGTGCTCTGATTTTAAGAACATCTGGCACCCTTCAAAATCCACCAGCCATGAGTGCATGTCAGCATCCCACTGCTTTTCAACAACCGTAGCCGATAACAAGCTAACGAGGCGTTCGCCAATTTCAGGGTAAGAGTCGAAGTCAAAGCTCGGTGTTGTCACCAATAAGCGCCCTTCTTCTGCTAAATACTCTCTTAAACCAAATTCCATTTATTACCTCTGTTATTAGCCGTGTGTTGTGATGTGTTCTTGAATCAAATCTAGGAATGGGTCGGCGTATTTGTCGAGCTTACGCTGACCAACACCATTTACCGCCAACATTTCACCGTAAGACGTCGGCAGAACTTCTGCCATATCAATCAATGTTGCGTCACTGAATACCACGTATGGTGGTAAGCCATCTTCATCGGCAATCGACTTACGTAGCTTACGCAGTTTGGCAAATAGCTTTTTATCGTAGTTCTTGCTGCTTAGCTTATCTGACTTAGCATTGCGTACCGCAGTGTCTAGACGAGGTACCGCTAACTCTAGCGACATCTCACCTCGTAGCAGTGGGCGCGCCTCTTCAGTTAACTGCAAGGTTGAGTTGCGCGTGATGTTTTGGAACAACAAGCCTTTATGAATGAGCTGACGGAAGATACTGATCCAGTAATCATGGCTGTGGTCGCGGCCAATACCGTAAGTTGAGAGCTTATCGTGACCATTATCGCGCACGCGGATGTTCTGCATACCGCGCATCACTTCCACCACATAACCCATACCAAACGACTGATTCACACGGTACACACAAGACAACGCCTTCTGCGCCTCTTGGGTCGCATCAAAGTGTTTTGGCGGATCTAAGCAGATATCACAGTTACCACATTGCTTCTCACGATATTCGCCAAAGTAGTTGAGCAGTACCTGACGACGACAAGTTTGCGCTTCGGCAAAGGCACTCATCGCATTCAGTTTGTGCATCTCAACCTGCTTTTGCGGACCTTCTTCTTTCTCATCCAGCATACGACGCAGCCAACCCATATCAGCAGGGTCAAATAGCATCATCGCTTCAGCAGGCAAGCCATCACGACCCGCACGACCGGTCTCTTGATAGTAAGACTCGATATTGCGTGGAATATCAAAGTGCACCACAAAGCGCACGTTAGGCTTATTGATACCCATACCAAACGCCACCGTCGCGACTACGATCTGAATATCATCACGTTGGAAGGCTTCTTGTACGTAAGCACGTTCGTCGGTGTCCATACCCGCGTGATAACCCGCAGCACGAATACCGTTGTTACACAGCTTCTCGGTGACCATCTCAACTTTTTTACGGCTACCACAATAGATGATGCCGCAATTGCCCTTCTGAGTTTCTAGGTAGCGAACCACCTGAGACACTGGCTTGTGTTTCTCAACAAGGTTATAGCGAATATTAGGACGGTCAAAGCTGCCCAAATAGGTATGCGGATCCACCAGCTGCAGACGAGAAACAATATCTTTGCGCGTTGCATCATCAGCGGTTGCCGTCAGCGCCATGTAAGGCACGTGCGGAAAATACTGTTTAAGTTGACCTAATGATGCATATTCTGGGCGGAAATCATGTCCCCATTGAGAGATACAGTGCGCCTCATCGACCGCAATCATCGAAAGCGGTAAACCCTGTAGGCGTTCAATAAAATCACGCATCAACACACGCTCAGGTGACACATAAACCATCTTGAGCTGGCCTGAGTTCATGCGATTAAACACACTCAGTAGCTGGTCACGTGGCATAGAAGAGTTAATGCACTCCGCTGCTACACCATTGGCTTTCAACTGATCGACTTGGTCTTTCATCAACGAGATAAGCGGTGAGATAACCAAAGTCAGTCCTTCACGGACTAAAGCCGGGATCTGGTAACACAAAGATTTACCACCACCCGTAGGCATTATCACCAAGCTATCTCGGCCTTGAACAGCCAAATCAATGACCTCTTGCTGACCATCGCGAAAGCTTTGATAGCCAAATACATCTTCGAGGATGTTTTGCGCATCATTCGCGGGAGTTGGTGTTTGCTCAGCAATCAGAGTGGCGGTCATTGTGGTTCCTAATCGAGGTATAAAGTCAGCATGCAGCATCGGCAAGCAAGTCGCACATTGTAGAGTGGAATGCTGGCGAATTAAACCGCAAATTGTTAGGTGAAAAGGGTTAACGCTCCTATACTGACCAACTCTCAATATAAATCCTATTAATAAGCACTTCGTGCCAGAGAAAGTGACATGACACAAGACGAACAACAGCGTACACGCCAAGGAATACTGCTTGCGATTGGCGCGTACACCATGTGGGGAATCGCTCCCATATACTTCAAATCTCTCAGTGAAGTATCCCCTCTCGAGATCCTGAGCCACCGTGTAGTATGGTCCTTTTTCCTACTCGCTTTACTGCTGCACGTTGGTCGTGGTTGGCGCAAAGTGCGCGATACTCTGACTTCAAAACCGAAAATGATGTTTTTGGTGGCAACCTCTCTCTTGGTGGGCGCTAACTGGCTGATCTTCATCTGGGCAGTCAATGCCAATCATATGCTGGATGCCAGCCTTGGCTACTACATCAACCCTTTGATTAACGTATTGCTTGGGATGTTCTTCCTTGGGGAGCGTCTGAGAAAGCTTCAATGGTGTGCGGTGGCGCTTGCGGCTATCGGTGTGCTTATCCAGCTAATCGCCTTTGGTTCGATTCCAGTTGTCGCTATTGCACTGGCCTTTTCTTTTGGTTTCTATGGCTTGCTCCGTAAGAAAGTGAACCTAGAAGCGCAGACTGGCTTGTTTATTGAGACCTTAGTGATGCTGCCAGCGGCGGCGATCTACTTGTTATTCATTGCAGACACAGCAACTTCTGATTTCTTAGCGAATCCAATGCAGCTAAATTTACTGCTGGTCGCTGCTGGGGTAATTACCACTCTGCCACTGCTTTGCTTCACGGGTGCAGCAACCAGACTCAAGCTTTCGACATTGGGCTTCTTCCAATACATTGGCCCTAGCTTGATGTTCTTGCTTGCCGTGTTGATCTACGGTGAAGCCTTTACCATGGATAAGGCAATTACCTTTGCTTTCATTTGGGGCGCACTGGTGATCTTCAGCTTCGACGGTCTGCGTAATAACAAGAAGAGTAAGCAAGCGAAAAGCTAACACTGATCGTTTTTTACAAGACAATCTAAAGATACAGAGATAAGCTTGGTTGAATTGATGATAATTTGACCAAGCTTTTTTATGCCATGGATAAAGTCCACTACTACTCGACATCTAGCCAAGATATCAGCCTGATCCAAGCTCAATACCAAGAGTTTGCCTTTCAGCGCCACTATCATTTGGACTTTCATATCGGCCTAATCACCCAAGGGCAGCAAAAGTTTGTCTATAACGGGACGAGTTACCACGCAGGCGCCGGACAAGTGGTGATGATGCCACCTGATGAGCTGCATGATGGTCATTCAAAGCTCGAATCGGGTTACCAAGTAAGTGTATTTTCAGTCTCACCTCAATGGTTTGGCGATCTTGCCGATCACGGCCAAAATGGTCACGCTTTGAGCTTTTCTGAGTTGATCCTCTCCGATCAAGCAACTTTTTTTACAATTGCGTAACCTTCATGGACTACTTATCAATCCAAATATCAGTCAACTCGCCCAAGATTGCCTGCCATTCGAAGGTTTTTCGACGATTGTTGATCGTTACGCGCAGTTTGGATCGAAAACTCAGGTGAAGCTTGGTACTCAATCAGTGAATACACTCAAAGACTATTTAATGGCAAACCTTGACCAGCCGGTGCGCTTAGAGCAACTTTCTGAGCTGTGTGACCTGACAACGACTCAATTTCAGCGTCATTTTAAGAACAAAATGGGCATCACCCCTTATGCATGGTTAAGCCGCTTACGCATGGAGCAAGGTATGAGATTGATTAAATCAGGTGTCGGCGGAACCGAGGTTGCCCATCAAGTGGGTTTCTACGATCAAGCCCATTTCTCAAAAGCATTTAAGACCGCATTTGGTGTTTCTCCATCGAAAATTAACTAAGTGTTGATAATTTACAATTGAGAGAATCGAAATCACGGTAAGCTGCGCTCAACAACTCTCAACAGAACAACCCAGTTATTGGAACAGATATGAATGAAGTCACCATATTAGTCACCCTCGCCTCTATCCACTTTATCGCTTTGATGAGCCCAGGTCCTGACTTTGCACTTGTGGTACAAAACGCAACACGCCACGGGCGACAAACTGGCTTATACATTGCTCTCGGACTGTCTTGCGGGATCTTACTGCATTCATTGCTGAGCCTGACGGGCATCAGTTACCTAGTCCACCAGCACCCAACTCTTTTTGCGCTCATGCAATTGGCTGGCGGCAGCTACTTACTGTATCTCGGCTTTGGTGCGTTAAAAGCAACATGGCAACTCATTAGCCACCACGAAGAAGAGACAGACACGGTCAATTCGAAAGATCTGATTCTGACCAATAAACGTCAGGCATTTTCTAAAGGCTTTGCGACCAATATTCTTAATCCCAAGGCGTTAGTGTTCTTCATCAGTTTGATGTCGAGCTTGGTACCGGCTGACATGTCGCTTTCAGGGAAAGGGTTTGCACTGCTGATCCTATTCGGCCTATCACTATTCTGGTTCTCTCTATTAGCGTGGATGCTTTCTACGAAGGCACTGCAAAAGAAACTAAGTGAAGCGACAGTCTACATTGATGGCTTATGTGGTGTTGTGTTCAGCCTTATTGGCGTCAGTATTCTTTGGCAGTCGCTGTCTGGTTTAATCGCTTAAATTCGAATCAAGATTACAATTCGTTGACAACGCACTGGCTATCTTATCTTTCCACTGCCAATCTAGCTCTGCATATTAAAAGGAGAAGATCATGCAGTGGAAAACAAAACTAACAACCCTCGCCACTTCTACCCTACTTTTTGCCTCTCACGTCAGTTGGGCAAATCAAGCTGCCGATTCCGTCGCTCCCGAACAAAGTAGTGGTTTAGAAACCAAGCAACTCGTAAAAGCTAACGATTGGATGGTTACCGCAGCCAACCCTCTGGCAACCCAAGCTGGTGCCGATGTACTTGCTCGTGGTGGTAACGCGATTGATGCCATGGTTGCAGTGCAGCTGATGCTTGGCTTAGTTGAGCCACAGTCATCCGGTATTGGTGGTGGCGCCTTCCTTGTTTATTTTGATGGAAAGGACAAACAGCTTAAAACCTACGATGGCCGTGAAACCGCACCACTTGATGCGACACCACGTCTATTCCAAGACGAAAACGGTCAACCGCTTAAGTTTTATGATGCAGTTGTTGGTGGTCGCTCTGTTGCTACACCGGGCACAGTGCAATTGTTGTGGGACACTCACCAGAAATACGGCAAGTTAGAATGGACATCGCTGATCAAACCTATTGCTCAACTGGCTGAGAAAGGTTTTACCATCAGCCCACGTTTGGCCACCTTAATTGAAAATGACCAAGAACGACTGAGCCGTTTTGCCACAACCAAAGCTTACTTCTTTAATGCCGATGGCAGTCCAAAAGCCGCAGGCACAGTACTTAAGAACCCAGAATACGCTGCAACATTGAATGCAATTTCAAAAGATGGTGCTAAGGCATTTTACCAAGGTGAGATTTCTGCCGATATCATTAACACGGTACAAACCGCCAAAGGCAATCCGGGTGTATTGGCACAAAAAGACTTTGACACCTACTCAATCAAACAACGTGAGCCGGTTTGTTCAGCTTATGAAAGCTACGATATCTGTGGCATGGGGCCACCAAGTTCAGGTGCATTAACGGTTGGACAAATCTTAGCGATGACAGAGCAGTTTGACCTCAAATCCTGGGGGCCAAACGATGCGAGATCTTGGCAAGTGTTAGCGGACGCTTCTCGCCTAGCCTTCGCAGACCGAGGTATGTACATGGCAGACCAAGATTACGTACCAATGCCAGCTCAAGGGTTAGTGAATACTGACTATTTGCAGGAACGTGCCCAGTTAATTACCGCAGGTAAGGCTCTAGAGAGTGCGCCATCAGGCACCCCGCCGTGGGATCACGCAATGCTGCGCAGCCAAGATGTATCTATTGAACTGCCGTCCACTAGCCACTTCAATATTGTCGATAGCGAAGGCAATGTCGTATCGATGACCACCACCATTGAGAATGCATTTGGCTCACGCTTGATGGTAAGAGGCTTCCTACTGAACAACGAACTGACCGACTTCTCGTTCAAGACCCACAACGATGGCAAACCTATCGCAAACCGACTTGAGCCAGGTAAGCGTCCACGCTCTTCAATGGCACCGACTATCATCATGCAAGACGATAAGCCTTACATGGCGATTGGTTCTCCAGGTGGTAGCCGCATCATAGGCTATGTAGCGCAAGCGATCATTGCTCATACCCAGTGGGACATGGATATCCAGCAAGCGATCAACCAACCGCACTTCCTAAACCGCTTCGGCACGCTAGATCTGGAAAAAGGAACATGGGCGGAAAACTTTAAACCTGAGCTCGAAAAGATGGGATTTGAAGTTAACATTCGCGATCTTAACTCCGGTTTACACGCTATTCGCATCACAAAAGATGGTCTAGAAGGTGCAGCAGACCCTCGTCGTGAAGGCGCAGCCATCGGCCAATAAGAGAAAATACTCCCTTTTTACTCCCTGTCTTGTGCGAGATCTCTCACAAGGCAGTGAGTAAATATCGATATTTAACTGCGAATTTAAGCACTAAGATATCGTAACCAATTGAAATAAAACAATACGTACATTTATCGTTCAAATAATTATATAGAAATTCACTTATGCACCATTGCTGATAAATAAGGAATCGGTAGTATGGATGGTGTCGGAAGGATGCTGACACGGAACAGGAAACGCCAAGGACTTGGTTATCTTCAGGATGAAGATTCGATTACTCAGGATGAATAATCGGCATGGATAGCGAAATGGACATTGAATGGACGCAATAGTAACTAGGATGGTTGCTACTAAGGAAAGACAATGGACACCTCTGGATGAGGAAAGGACTGAACATCAGGACGATGTAAAGGACACCGCTCAAGGAACAAGTGACGCGCGCTAACGAGGATTGTTGGCAGATCAGGATAAGATCAAGGACACCGCTAGGAAGGCGACGAAAGGAATACGCTGAAGGATAACAGCACACTATCATGGATTTGATGCATGGAGCACACTTAGTAGCCGGATTGCTGCGAGTAAGACTATAGACCCCGATGAGCGCAAGCTCTCGGGGTTTTTCTTTATCTGTCTCTTATCGATTGCTGTTTCATTCCCTCCTCGAATCTAAGAAACGCTTCAACTTAATTACAATTCTGACACTTAAACCATTCACTTCTTCGCCGCTTCCGAGTAACGTAAGCCTTACTAGGCTCAACTAGTTTCATAACCATAATTAAATTAAGGACAAATTCATGTCACACGTTACCTTCAAAGGCGCAGCTGTACCGCTATCTGGCACATTCCCACAAACTGGCGAGCAGGCACCAAGCTTTGCACTAACTGCAGGCGACCTTTCTGAACTGACTCTTGCTTCTCTTGCAGGTAAGAAAGTGGTTCTAAACATCTTCCCAAGCATCGACACAGCAACTTGTGCAACGAGCGTACGTACGTTCAACGCAAAAGCGGCTGAACTTGAGAACACAGTTGTTGTTTGTATTTCTGCTGACCTCCCATTTGCTGCAGGTCGCTTCTGCGAGCTTGAAGGTATTGAAGGCGTTCAACACGCTTCGACTTTCCGTTCACCTGAGTTCGCATCTGACTACGGCGTAGCAATTGCTGAAGGCCCACTAGCAGGCCTGACAACACGTGCGGTTGTTGTAGTTGATGAAAAAGGTGTGGTAACACACAGCGAGTTGGTTGCAGAGATCACTGAAGAGCCAAACTACGAAGCGGCACTTGCAGCACTGTAAACTCTCTTCTAGTCAGTCATGTATTGTGATCGCTTAAAGCGATACGCAATAAAAAAAGAGCAGCCATTGGCTGCTCTTTTTGTTTTCAATAATGAACGATTATTAGATGTCGAAGTAACAAGTTAAAGCTGCTCTAAACGCGCGTAAGCCGTTACTAACCACTTAATGCCTTCCCCATTAAACGCCACTTGTACTCGGCTCTGTGGACCACTTCCTTCAAAGTTGATGATAGTCCCTTCACCAAACTTAGGGTGCTTCACGCGAGAACCTAAGCTAAAGCCTGTTTCATTAAAGTTCTCTTTGACTGCAGTTTGGCTAAAGCGACCACTGCTCGCAGGGCGACTGACCTGTGCTTTCATACGCACTTCATCCAGACAGGTTTCTGGCAGTTCACGAATAAAGCGTGATGGTTTGTGGTATTTGTCTTGTCCATACAAACGACGCATCTCTGCGTAAGTAATGTACAGTTTCTCCATCGCACGGGTCATGCCTACGTAACATAGGCGACGCTCTTCTTCCAAACGCCCCGCTTCTTCAGCAGACATCTGGCTTGGGAACATACCTTCTTCGACACCAACCATGAACACCATTGGGAACTCTAGACCTTTAGCACTGTGTAGAGTCATAAGCTGAACCGCATCATCAAACTCATCAGCCTGACCTTCACCTGCTTCCAAAGCTGCGTGCGTTAAGAATGCTGTTAGCATGCTCATCTCATCAGCTTCTTCAGGCTTCTCAAACTGACGAGTTGCTGTTACCAACTCTTCCAAGTTCTCAATACGCGCTTTCGATTTCTCGCCTTTCTCCTGCTCGTACATCGCAAATAGACCTGAAGATTTAATCACATGGTCGGTTTGCTCATGTAAGTTCAGCTCTAACGTGTCGTCTTCAAGGGCATTAATTAACTCGATAAAGCGGCTTAAGGCACCCGCTGCACGCCCCGGCAGTACTTGTTCTTCCAACAAAGCGATACTCGCTTGCCACATCGTCGCACCACGGTCACGCGCTGCAAATCGAATCGTCTCGAGAGTCTTGTCGCCCAAGCCACGTGTTGGCGTATTAACCACACGTTCAAAAGCGGCATCATCGTTACGGTTACCCATTAAACGCAGGTAGCTCAACGCATCTTTGATCTCCTGACGTTCGAAGAATCGCATGCCACCATAGATTCGGTATGGTAAGCCAGCTTGAATCAACGCTTCTTCCAGAACACGAGATTGGGCGTTATTACGATAAAGCATCGCGGTATCTTCGAGTGCACCACCTTTCTCTTGCCACTCTTTAATCTTACTTACCGTGAAGCGGGCTTCATCAAGCTCGTTGTAAGCGGAGTAGACGGAGATTGGCTCACCATCGTTACCATCGGTCCACAACTCTTTACCCATTCGCTCGGTGTTGTTTGAGATAAGCTCGTTCGATGCTTGCAAGATGGTTTTGGTTGAACGGTAGTTTTGCTCTAATCGAATGGTTGAAGCGCCCGGGAATTCATCCAAGAACTTCTGAATATTCTCGATTTTTGCACCACGCCAGCCATAGATAGATTGGTCATCATCACCTACGATCATCACTCGACAATCAGGACCCGCCATCATACGCAGCCAAGCATATTGGATGTTGTTGGTATCTTGGAATTCGTCGACCAGAATATGCTTAAAGCGGGCTTGGTAGTGCTCACGAATGTGTTTCTTGTCGCGCAGTAGCTCATGTGATCTCAGCAAAATCTCAGCAAAATCCACCAATCCAGCACGGTCACACGCTTCTTGATAAGCCGAGTAAATCTTTAACCATGTTTGAGTGACTGGATCATGGTAGGCATCAATGTGGCTCGGACGCAGGCCTTCATCTTTCTTGCCATTGATCCACCACGAAGCTTGCTTAGCAGGCCACTGCTTTTCATCGAGGTTTTGCGCTTTGATTAAGCGGCGCAGTAGACGAATCTGATCATCGGAATCAATGATCTGGAAATCTTCTGGCAATTTTGCATCTAGGTAGTGAGCACGCAGAATACGGTGACAAATACCATGGAAGGTACCGTTCCACATGCCTGACGAGCTACCCATCATCAACTCTTCAATACGACCACGCATCTCTGCCGCTGCTTTATTGGTGAAGGTTACTGACATAATAGAGAACGGCGATGCTTGCTCGACGCTCTGCAGCCAAGCGATACGATGCACCAACACTCGCGTTTTACCACTACCAGCACCAGCCAGAATAAGTAGGTTTTCTAAAGGTGCTGCGACCGCCTCACGTTGTTTGTCGTTTAGGCCATCGAGTAAAAGCGAAGGATCTATCATTGGATATGCTCACTACTGGGTATTTATACATAAAAGTTGATTATAACCTAAACACTAGGCTGCGTTTAGAATATTAAGAAGAAAAAACAATCAAAAAATAACATCACCCAATCAAACACTTAACAGCCTAATCATCACTAATTTTGATATTTTTTATAATACTGTGAAATTATTTTCTGGTTGTTCCTATCCTTTTTAGTAAGCAAGTTAACAACTCATTAACCTGCGATGTGTAAATACTATTAAGTCTAGAGGGAATGACTATGAAAAATTCTAATCTTGCTGTTACAGCTGCAATCACAAGTGTACTAGCGTTTGGCGGTGCCGTTCTTACATCAGCACCTGCGGAAGCAGCAGCGAAAGAAAAATGCTATGGCGTATCAAAAGCTGGCCAAAACGACTGTGCAACTAAAACAAGTTCATGTGCTGGTACAGCAAAAGAAGACAACCAATCCGATGCATTCGTGGTCGTTCCTAAAGGACTATGTGGCAAGTTAACTGGTGGTAGCACTCAATCATCATAATGCCTTGAAGGCATAGCTGAACCACTAAGTACGGTGAGCTGAATACCAGCTCACCTCCACTACCTATAAGGAGAATCGTTGTGACTCAAACTCTTCACCCCAACGTAGGGGTTGGCCTTAGAACACCGCACTTAGATTTCTTCAACCAGAATTCTGATTTGGTAAGTTGGTTAGAGGTTCACAGCGAAAACTACTTCTTACCCCATTCTTCACAGCGCCAACAACTCCGAGAGATTCGCCATCATCACCACATAAGCTGTCATGGTGTCGGGTTGTCGCTTGGTTCTGTTGAACGAATCAACCAACAGCACTTGCTGCAACTCAAAGCACTTATTGATGATATCGAACCCTTCTTGGTTTCTGATCATTTGAGTTGGAGCCAAACTGGCGGTCACTACTTCAATGACCTGCTACCGCTACCTTATACCGAAGAAGCGTTGGACGTCTTCTGCCGTAACGTCATTGAGGTGCAAGACAGTTTGCAACGTCCAATGTTAATTGAGAATCCATCAAGCTACCTTGCCTTCAAGCATTCAACGATTCCAGAATGGGAGTTTTTGACTGAGGTACAAAAGCGCACCGAGTGTCGCTTACTGCTCGATTTCAACAATATTTTCGTCTCATCGTTTAATCATGGTTTTAGCTGTGAAGAGTATCTCAATGGCATACCAGCAAACCAAGTGGAAGAGATTCACTTGGCAGGTTTTACCAAAAAGAAGCTCGAACAAGGTGAGATTTGGATAGACACGCACAGCAAACCCGTCTGTGATGAAGTGTGGCAACTTTACACTCAGTGGATAGAGCAACATGGCTCTCGCCACACCTTGATTGAGTGGGATTTAGATATTCCAGAGCCACAAATTCTATTGGCAGAAGCAGCCAAAGCCAGTGAAAAGCTATATCAACATGACAATCAAAGGAGTCGCGCCTCATGAGCTACTCCCTAGCGGATGTTCAATCCGAGTTTGCGAATGCACTGCGCTATCACAGTGACGGCGAGCACTGCGACATCGTGAGCGATCATTTTAGCGATCAGCAACGCATTCAAATTTACCGCAATAACTTTGTGATTAGCTTAAGCGAAGTTCTCGCTGCGACTTACCCACTGACTGAGATGTTAGTTGGTGAGGAATGCTTCCAACAAATGGCGCGTCAACATGTTCTTAGTTACCCATCGACCTCTGGAGATGTCGGTGGTTATGGCGAGCACTTCGAACAAACCATACAAGCCTTTCCTTCGGTTGTAGAGGCTGCACCTTATCTTAGTGAAGTGGCACGCTATGAATGGCAAAAGGACAGTTTAGCGAGACACGCGTGTGCAACTCCCCCGAATCAACAGCCTCTCTCCTGTTTAGCTTCCGTGCCACAAGAGCAGCAAGGCGCCTTGGTTTTCCACCTCAAGTATTCGGTAACGCTATTCGATTCTTGCTATGCCGTATTAGCGCTTGAACACGCTATCTACCAACAGCAACTGGAAGGGTTAGACATCAATCGCGCAGAGTTTGGAATAATAATCCGAGCTGAGAATTCACAGCTCGAAAGCCATTGCCTAACCAAGGAGTGCCACCAACTGCTGATTGAGCTTCAATCTGGTAAAGCGCTCGGAGAAGTAACACCTTCACTACTGCAACATCTGAATGCTGTCATGGCGCTCAACGTCATCTCAGGTTTTTCAATCAATGATGAATTGGAGACATAATATGGATAACAACACAGTCACTAACATGATGGCTCAATACGACAATTTGATTGAGAAATCTCAGGCACTTTTCGTCCCTGTGCTACTTCTTTTCTGTCGCCTTTGGGTAGCGTGGGTATTCTTCAACTCAGGGCTGACTAAGATAGCGACCTGGGATAGCACTCTCTACTTGTTTGAATTGGAATATCAGGTGCCTCTATTACCGTGGGAGTTAGCAGCCTATATGGGAACAGCTGCTGAATTAATCCTACCGGTATTCTTAGCGCTTGGTTTGTTAACACGCCCGACGGCCGCCGCTCTGTTTGTTTTCAACATTATTGCTGTCGTTTCTTATCCAGTACTGTGGGATCAAGGCTTCTACGACCACCAACTTTGGGGATTGATGATTCTTATCGTCATCGTATGGGGTGCTGGACCGTTTTCACTAGATAGAGTTTTGAAGGCGCAATTTAGAGGCTAACTAAAAGATAGATATCCCCAAACGCAAAAAACCACTCAATTGAGTGGTTTCTTTTTTAACTGGGGTAAGCTTACTTTTCTAGAAAAGCCTGAAGCTCTTCAGCCGAGATGCCTTGCTCTGCTAGCTCTTTTGCTAATAGCTGAACTTGTTCACCTTTACGAGACTCTACCACACGTTGAAATTGGTAGATGATATCTCGCAAAGTATCGATTGGAACTTGTTTTGCCGCACTGCGAATACGCTCTTCACTTTGGTTGCCTAGCTCTTTAAGCAATTTACCAAACATAACCTTTTCAGGTGCATCTTCCATTTGTTCTAAGACGCGCGCCATTTCGTAGGTTGTTAATGACATTACAGTATTTTTCCGTTGGAGACTTACGTTTCAATGAGTGACAAATATACCATGTTTTAACGTTTCGCAAACCGCCATTTGTATATTTTGCCACCCTTATTGCTTATGCCTTTGCAAACGTTGCATGCCACGACTTACCAGACTTGCTCGCCAACACGAATAGCGCAGGAACAATCAGGAACATTTGTAACGCAATCATCTCTTGTGACGTTAAATCAAGGCGTTGCATGGTGCCGACAAGTAAGCCCGAACCACTCATTTGGAATAAACCTAATAGCGCTGCTGCTGTACCTGCACGGTCACCAAATGGTTCCAACGCTTTACCAGCAGCCGCACCTAGAATCCAAGCAAAGCCAACCGATGATAAGAAGATAGGAAGCATGAATGCGATTGGAGTCGCATGCTCTGCAAGCACCAACATAATCACGCCCGCTAAACCTAGCATTGAGATACCAACCACCAGTGCTTTATAGGTACCAAAGCGGTCCATAAATTTAGGAGCCGTAAATGCAGCCGCGATGTTAATCGCTGCATTCACTCCGAACCAGAAGGTAAACTCTTTCATGGTTAAGCCAAGGTTCTCCATCAACACCACCGGTGCTGAGGTTACATAAGCGAGAATCACCGCCATCGCCATCAAACATAGAGTTGCGTGGAATAGGAATGAAGGTGTTTTTAATACTGACCAGTAGCGCTCTAGTTTGAACACCGCTACCTTTTCCGTCACCGGGTTCGACTCTTTCATTTGGAAGAATAAGATAGTACCGACAACGACTGCAAAACCCGCCATAAAGCTGAAGTTCGAACGCCAGCCAAATTGATGAGTTAGCCAAGCGCCAAGAATCGGTGCCAATGCAGGAATGAAGCAAATAGCACCATTAAGGTAGCTGATCATTCGGCCGCTCTTCTCTGGACCAAATAGATCGCGAACCGTTGCAAAGGCTGCCACAGAAGTCGCACAAGCTCCTAAGCCTTGTAGCAGCCGAGCTATTAGCATCATATCAATCGATTGAGCTGCCCACGCCAAGCAAGCACTCAATGCATAGATACTAACACCTCCCAATGCAACGGTTCGACGTCCTAGCTTATCCGCCAAAGGACCGGCAAATAGTTGGCCGACACCCATAGCAAACAAAAACCAAGTAATCGTATCTTGTGCTAGTGCATGTTCCACGTGAAACGCTGTCGAAATCTGTGGCAGAGCTGGTAGATAGATATCAATAGCCAAAGGGCTAAAAAGAACCAGCATTGCCAATAAAGCAACCTGCAGTTTACTAGGGGTTGGAAGCGCGTTAGAAGGCACAAGATTCTCCGGATGAGTTAATTTAAGTACATAATAACCAACTAAAGATATGAACAAAAATGGCATATAATCATTAGCATTATTCCAATAAGGAAACTCACATGAATCTCGATAAACTATCGCGCCTCGACCTCAATCTGCTCGTTTGCTTGCAGGTGCTAATGGAAGAGTTGAGTGTTACGCGCACTGCGCATCGATTGTGCCTAAGCCAGTCAGCCGTGAGTAAGTCATTGGCCAAACTTCGCGAACAATTTAATGATCCTCTTTTTACGCGAAGTGCACACGGCCTACGCCCAACACCCAAAGCGGTATTCCTAAAACCACGATTGGAAACACTGATCAATCAACTTGATGTGCTTACCCAGCCTGAGACATTCATTCCCAACAACAGTGACCACAGTTTTCATATTGCAGCAGTTGAAAGTGTCTACCCGTTGATTCTTCCTCACTTCTTACCAGCGATCTTTCGCCAAGCACCAAAAGTAAATATCAACACCCACGCTTGGACAGAACAAACCTTTAAAAAGTTACAACTTGGTGAGTTAGATATCGGCCTCACAGGCAAAGACATCGACATCAACGATGCACGCCTGACAATGCTGCCACCAGATGATATCTGCGAGCAAGAGATCTACCGCGACGCGCAGATGTGCGTATTGAGGCGCAACCACCCCGCTTTAAGTGGTCAATGGGATCTAGAAACCTATCTGGCACAGCGCCATGTTCAAGTAAGGTGTGATGGTAACGATCGTTGGCTACTCGACTACAAGTTGGCTGACCTCGGTCATCAACGCGACATCGCTATCTCAGTGCCCGACTTCAACAGCGCGGCGAGCCTATGTACCTACACCGACTTTGTATTTACCGCACCAAGCCACTTCACCCATCTTGTTGCGAAGCAGCTCGACTTAGTGGTTGTGCCTCTGCCAATGGAATTTCCACCAATGGCATACACTCTGTTTTGGCACCGTGATAGAGAAAACGACCCAGCCTTAACTTGGCTGCGAGATATCATCAAAGAAAAAACTCTGCACCTTAGATAAAAATGGCGTACAGCGTTTGCAGCAAACGAACAAAAGCGCTAGCTTATTGACCTAATAAGTCCCCTCACAGGTATATCGGCTGTGAGTGTTAACAAGGACCCTAACAATAAGGATAAACACAGATGCACAATATCACTGCGGAACGCGTTACTGCGGTTCGAGCTTGGCTTGAAGCAAACCACCTAGATGCTGTTATCATTCCACACGAAGATGAATACCTAGGTGAATACGTTCCAGCTCATAACGAGCGACTTCACTGGCTAACCGGTTTCACTGGTTCTGCAGGTGCGGCTGTTATCACACGTGAAAACGCGGCGATTTTTGTTGATGGTCGCTATACCGTTCAGGTTCGCAAACAAGTACCTGGTGAGCTATTTGAGTATCGCCACCTTATTGAAGAACCAGCTTTAGATTGGATCATCAATTCACTAGCGCAAGGCAGTAAAGTTGCGTTTGACCCACGCATGCACACAGCCGCTTGGTTGAAAGGCGCCCAAGCTAAACTAGCTGATAAAGTAGAACTTACAACGTTAGCGACAAATCCTATTGATGAGCTTTGGTCTGATCGCCCAGAGCCTGTTGTATCTGACGTTCGCCTCATGGCAACTGACGCCGTTGGCCAATCAAGTGAAAGCAAACGCGCTGAAATTGCAGGTCTACTAAAATCCAAAGGTGCTGATGCCGCTATCCTTACTGAATTGGATTCAATCTGCTGGTTACTCAACATTCGTGGTTTAGACGTATCTCGTCTACCAGTCGTGTTATCTAACGCCATCATTCACGCCGATGAAAGTGTCGATTTCTTCTTAGACCCAGCTCGTATCCCTGCAGGCTTCGAAGCACACGTTGGTAATGGTATTCGTGTTTCTCACCCATCAGAGCTTGAAGCTCGCCTTCAATCTTTAGAGGGTAAGAATGTGTCAGTTGATTCAGGCACAAGCAATGCTTGGTACACGCTTGTTCTACAAAATGCTGGTGCTCATATCATTGAAGCCGCTGACCCATGCCTAATGCCAAAAGCCGCGAAGAACGAAACTGAAATTGCAGGCATGAAAGCATGTCACATCCGTGATGGCGTGGCGATGGCAAAATTCCTATCTTGGATTGATGCAGAAGTCGCGCAAGGTAACCTGCATAACGAAGCGGTATTAGCTGACAAAGTACAGTCATTCCGTGAGCAAGATCCAACCCTGATGGACCTAAGTTTCGACACAATTTCAGCGGCAGGCGGAAACGCAGCCATGTGTCACTACAACCATGAGAACCAGCCTGAGCCGGGTCAGCTAGAAATGAATACTCTGTACCTAGTCGATTCAGGCGGTCAGTACCTAGATGGCACAACAGACATCACACGTACTATCGCCATTGGCCAGCCAAGCGAAGAGATGATTCAACAGTTCACTCTTGCACTTAAGGGTCACATCGGAATTGCACGCGCACGCTTCCCACAAGGTACTCGTGGTTTCCAACTGGATATCCTAGCGCGTCAGCACTTATGGGCGGAAGGCTTCGACTATGACCACGGTACTGGTCACGGTGTTGGCCACTTCCTAAGTGTTCATGAAGGTCCGCAAAGCATCTCCAAAAAGCTAATCGACGTTCCGCTTGTTGAAGGTATGGTGTTATCAAACGAGCCGGGTTACTACCGTGCTGATGAATTTGGTATCCGCATCGAAAACTTAGAGCTGGTTGTTGAACTTCCAACTCAAGGCGACTTCTCAGTGCTAACGTTTGAATCGCTAACACGTTGCCCTATCGATAAGCGCAACATCAACGTCGATCTACTGACACGTCCGGAACTTGCTTGGCTAAACGATTACCACCAAAAAGTGTGGAACGATGTTAGCCCACTAGTTGAAGGTGATACGTTAGAATGGCTACGCCAAGCAACAACGCCACTAGCTCACGCTTAATGCCTTACTAGATAGGCAACTTAGCCAAACCATTTTAGCTAAGTTAGATACGAAAACGGCTACCTTTTGGTAGCCGTTTTTATGTGTCGATATCACATTACTGATGTTTCACGTGGAACATCAACCAATCAATGGGTTAGCCAGAGTAAGCGCTGTGCCAATCTCGCCACACCGGATCGAAGCCACGTTGACGAATCATGGCTTCAACATCAGCAGCACTTCTCTCATCACTTATCTCAAATTGCTCGAGCTCTTCCTCACCAGAGGCATACCCACCAGGTTGCGTTTTTGATGCCGCAGACATGCTAGTGATACCTAACGGCAGCACATTATCGCGGAACGTTGCAGACTCACGAGTCGAAAGAGACAACTCAACCTCAGGGTTTAATAGTCGATAAGCACAGATAAGCTGTACCAACTGCTTGTCACTCATGATCGACTTAGGTTGCAAACCACCCTCACAAGGACGAAGACGTGGGAATGAAATCGAGTAGCGCGTTTGCCAATACGTTCGCTCTAAGTAATCCAGGTGAGCAGCCACGAAGAAGCAGTCCGTTCGCCAATCTTCTAAGCCAATCAAAGCACCGATACCTATCTTATCAATACCCGCCTTTGCCAAACGATCGGGCGTTTCAAGCCGGTATTCAAAATCCATTTTGCTACCACGCAAGTGGTGTTCAGCGTAGGTGCTTGGGCTATATGTTTCTTGGTAAACCATCACGGCGTCTAAGCCTAGTGTTTTAAGCTCCGCGTAGTCATCTTGATCAAGCGGCTGCACTTCCATCGCGAGGTAATTAAATTGCGCTTTAATATTCGGCAACACCTCACGAAAGTATTTCATACCAACTTTCGTTTCATGTTCGCCGGTAACCAACAACACGCTATCGAACTTCATCTTTTTGATGGCTGCGCTCTCAGCATCAATTTCATCTAAAGTTAACGTACGACGCTTGATGCGGTTCTCCATCGAAAAACCACAATACGTACACGCATTCGCACACAAGTTAGATAGATACAAAGGAATATAAAGCGACATCGTGTTGCCAAATCGCTTACGTGTTAGCGCCAACGATTGTTGTGCCATCTGCTCTAAGTAAGGCTCTGCCGCCGGAGAGATCAAAGCCTTAAAGTCTTCTAAGTCTCGTTTGGGTTTACTCAGGGCACATTCAACATCCGCTGCCGTTTTACTGAAGATCGACATACCAATGTCATCCCAGTTGAGCTGTTTAAATCGATCAACAAACGTCATAGTAATACTACTCGTCTAGGAATGAAGTTAGCGGGCTGGAAGCAACCGCATGAGACACTTGGCCTGCGAGACCAGCAAGATAAGCCATACGTCCCGCTTCAACGGCCAACTTAAAAGCAACCGCCATTTCAACCGGCTGTTGAGAAGCAGCAATCGCGGTATTCACTAACACAGCGTCAGCACCCATCTCCATTGCTCGAGCCGCATGTGACGGAGCACCAATACCAGCATCAACAATCACAGGGACATTCGCTTGGTCGATAATGATCTCTAAGAAGTCGGCTGAAGCGATTCCTTTATTAGAACCAATCGGTGCACCAAGCGGCATTACAGCTGCACAACCAACCTCCTCTAGGCGCTTACACAACACTGGGTCGGCATGGCAATAAGGCAAAACAACGAAGCCATCTTTTACCAGTTGCTCAGCCGCGTTAAGTGTCTCGATTGGGTCTGGCATCAAATATTTTGGATCTGGGTGAATTTCAAGTTTTAGCCAATTGGTGCCAAGCGCTTCACGAGCTAAATGAGCAGCAAAAATGGCGTCCTTCGCGTTCTTCGCGCCAGAGGTATTCGGAAGTAGATTTACGCCTGCATCAATAATGGGCTGTAAGATATCGTCTTGTTCAGAACGAATATCGACTCTCTTCAGTGCCATGGTAGCCAGTTGAGAACCTGAAGCTTCGATAGCACTCGCCATCAAATGCTTGTTGGCGAACTTGCCTGTGCCAGTGAACAGTCTTGATTGGAATGTTTTATCTGCGATGGTTAACATGGTTAGCCCCCTGCAATAGCTTGAAAAAGAGAGATAGAATCACCTTCATTGACGATGGTTTGTTGCCACTGGCTGCGTGGGACAACTGCGTTATTGATAGCGAATACACACCCTAAATCAGGTAGCGAAAGCGAATGAATGATATCTGCAAGAGAAGATGATTGCGCGACCCGCTCTGGTTGCTCGTTTATTGAAATAGTTATGTTGCTCATAGTGCTTCTTCTTCTAAATTATTGGTCACTGACGAATTGCACACCGGACACTCGATATCTTGCGTGACCATTAGGTTTTGCCAGTTCATGCTCTTACCATCGAACAGCTTGAGCTGATGTGTCGCCACTTGAAACTCGCCACTGCTAACGCGCTGAATAGCAGCAAGAGCTTGGAGGTTTCCAATAGTCCCGACCACAGGCCCAATGATGCCACTGTCACTACAACGCGTTGTTTGTGGATGGTGGTCAAACGGGAAAAGGCAGTGGTAACACCCCTGCTGGTTTTGGTAATCGAAGACAACAAACTGACCTTTCCAACCAATTGCGGAGCCCGATATCAATGGTGTGTTAGCTTCGAAACACGCTTGGTTAACCTGTTGGCGTGTCGTGAAGTTGTCGGTACAGTCCAACACAACGTCAGCTAGCATCACTTCAAGTTTTAACTGGCTTTCTGCCATTCGCTTGTTGATAGTCCTAACTTGGCTTCTACCATTTAGCTCACTCAGCTGTAGTTTCAGTGCATCGACTTTAGCTGTACCAAGATCGCTTTCTTTGAACGCGACCTGTCGTTGTAGATTAGACGAGTCGACACAATCATCATCAACCAGTACGATTTTTCCGATGCCAGACGCCGCTAGATAAAGAGCCGCAGCATTCCCCAAACCACCACAACCAATCACTAACACATGACCGTTTAGTAGATTTCTTTGTCCTTGTTCACCAATTTCAGGTAATGTAATTTGACGTTGATAGCGAACAAATTCAAAGTCACTCAGCATGGCTCAACTCCTGACTAACCTCTTCAGTAAAGGTTGAAGAGTTGCCATTCATAAGAGCCTCGAAAAACTCAATAACCGCTTTTGGATCTTCCGCCAATGTAATTGCACGCACTACCGCGAGGCTGGAGACACCACAATTCCATACCTGCTCTGCCGTCGATTGGTCAATACCACCAATAGCCACGGTCGGATAACCAACAAGCTTTTCCGTGTATGGGATGGTATCAATTAGCTGTTGGTACAAAGATAAACGTACCAAACCTTGAGGTTTGGATGGCATCTGTTTCGTAGTGGTTGGGAAAATATGTCCTAACGCGATGTAACTTGGGTTTATTTGCACGATGCGTAACAACTCATAGTAGCCATGCGTCGATAGACCTATCTTGATGCCCGCTTTACTCAATTGTGAAAGGTTCGACTCTTCAATATCTTCTTGTCCCAAGTGCACACCAAAAGCGCCATGCTTGAGTGCAAGTTGCCAATAGTCATTGATAAAAACCTGAGCGTTATGTTCTCGACCAAGTTCGATCGATCGTGCGACTTGTTGCTCTAAGTCAGCTTGCTGAGGGTTCTTAATTCGCAGTTGTACCGTATTGATTCCAAGCTTAAGGAGCCTTTCAATCCAATCGACATCATCGACAACTGGGTATAGCCCAAGGCTTTTCTTCGTCAAGTCAGGGAATGAAAGTGACGTTCCTTGATGAGTCCAACCAACGCTAATACCTAAACGCTTGTCTTCTAACACTGGAATTGGGAACTCTTGGTAATGGCTTGGCCATGTTCCACGTGAAACATTAGACGCTGCGCGCGCAAGAACCAGTGCATCTTCTAGTGGGAAATCTAGAGCTAATAGCGTTAGGAACCACGCAAAGTGATGGCGGCTATCTATTGCTTGATGGTCAGTGGTAATACTTTTGATAGCTCGATTGGCATTTAAGTGTGACCAAATATCTAATACCGCAGCCTCATCGGCTACACCAACATGTATCGTATTAGGGTATTGCGCTAAAGCATTGCGAACATCTGTCAGCGATAAAGACTCGTCATAACTTACGATATGATCAAGCGAGCTTAACTGAGCCGCTTTAACTGAAACGACATCGGAAGCAAAGCCAATAGCAAGTGAGTGATGAGAATCAACGATAGAGAAGTATTGAGTTGGGCTGACACCCAACTCAACTGCATCGGTTGCTAAACCTTGTCGCTTAGCAACCAATAGACAGTGTTGAACCTCTCCCGTTAACTCAATAGATTGAGATGGGATTAGAATTTTCACTGTCATTACTCCTCTAATTGAGCTTCTTTCGCACCAACGGCAGGATGGTAAAGTTCAGAGCCAGTATCACGGAACTCTTGTGATTTTTGACGCATCCCTTCCAACGGATTGTCTAGCATCTTAATCTCAATGGCCTGATCCGCTGCTACTTGTTCTGTGTCTTTCGCGTACTCCCTCACTTCCTGAGAAATCTTCATCGAGCAGAACTTAGGTCCACACATAGAACAGAAATGCGCAACCTTACCTGATTCTTGTGGCAAGGTTTCATCATGGAAAGAGCGGGCTGTATCCGGGTCTAGTGCTAGGTTAAATTGGTCTTCCCAGCGGAATTCAAAGCGCGCTTTAGAAAGTGCATTGTCACGGATTTGTGCGCCTGGATGCCCTTTTGCCAAATCAGCAGCGTGTGCCGCCAGCTTGTAAGTAATCAAACCAGTCTTCACATCCTCTTTGTTTGGCAAACCTAAATGCTCTTTAGGAGTCACGTAACAAAGCATCGCACAGCCGTACCAACCGATCATCGCTGCACCAATACCAGAAGTGATATGGTCGTAACCAGGGGCAATGTCTGTAGTAAGCGGGCCTAATGTATAGAAAGGCGCTTCATGACAATGCTCTAGTTGCTCATCCATGTTCTCTTTGATCATGTGCATTGGAACGTGCCCAGGGCCTTCGATTATCACCTGTACATCATATTCCCACGCCACTTTTGTCAGTTCACCTAAGGTGCGAAGTTCAGCAAACTGAGCCTCGTCATTAGCATCAGCAATAGAACCAGGACGTAGGCCATCACCTAATGAAAGTGCTACATCGTACTTCGCACATATCTCACAAATTTCACGGAAGTGGGTGTATAAGAAGCTTTCTTGGTGATGAGCAAGACACCATTTCGCAATGATAGAACCACCACGAGAGACAATGCCGGTAACACGCTTAGCCGTCATAGGGACATAGCGAAGAAGCAAGCCAGCATGAATCGTAAAGTAGTCGACGCCCTGCTCTGCTTGCTCAATTAAGGTATCACGCATCACTTCCCAGTTAAGGTCTTCGGCTACGCCATTCACTTTTTCAAGCGCCTGATACATAGGGACCGTACCAATTGGCACTGGACTATTACGTAGAATCCACTCTCGTGTTTCATGAATATTTCGACCAGTCGACAAGTCCATCACCGTGTCGCCGCCCCAGCGAGTTGACCAAACCAGCTTCTCAACTTCCTCTTCAATCGAAGAGCTTACCGAAGAGTTACCGATATTTGCGTTTACTTTCACGAGGAAATTACGGCCAATAATCATCGGCTCTGATTCTGGGTGGTTGATGTTTGAAGGGATAATAGCTCGACCTTCAGCTACCTCTTTACGTACGAATTCAGGGGTAATTTCTTTTGGAAGATTTGCGCCAAAACTATGACCAGGGTGTTGGTGGTTCAGTTGCTCATCTGCGAACTTCTGACGTCCCATATTCTCGCGAATAGCAATGTATTCCATCTCAGGAGTAATAATCCCCTTACGAGCATAGTGCAACTGAGTCACACATTGCTCGCCAGCCGCACGACGAATTCTAGGTAGGTTTCCGTAACGAAGCTCGTCTAAGGTTTCGTCCTCTAAGCGCTCTTTGGTGTACACGGAGCTAACATCATCTAATAGTTCAGTATCACTACGCTCTTCAATCCACTGTTCTCTTAGCTTTGGAAGGCCATTATAAAGGTCTATCTCGTGCGTTGGGTCGGTATAAACACCGGAGGTGTCGTAGACATGAATAGGTGCATTCGGTTCAAATACAGGCTCTTTTTTGGTACCACCAACAAGGCTATCAGCGAGTGATATCTCTCGTACAGGGACTTGAATGTCCTCGCGAGAGCCTTGGATGTAAGCTTTCTTTGAATTTGGATAAGGTTGTACTGATAAAGAATCGATGAAATTCTTCGCTTCCAGTCTTGCTCGTTTACGACTCGACATAGCATTTTTCCTTGGCTTTTAGCCATTATTTATTGGGATAAAAATGCTTGACGGATTGATGCTACAAGAGGGATCACGGTAAGAAATACAGCTGTGATCTGGTGATAGATCTCTAGAGGGATTCTAGTTAGATATCTACTCTTGTTCCCTTCGCAGGTATTAGCCTGATCAGGTTCAACGGATCCCGAGTTAACGGTCTCAGCCATATGGCACTCCGACAAGTACTATCGAGTATATAAAAACGGCTTGGATAAACCAAGCCGAGTTGTTAACAAATCGTAAGAAGATTTTATGACTTTATCAAAAGTTGGAAGCCGAACCATGCTGCAGAGATACTTAACACCACATTGAGTAGTACGTTTAGTCCCATTTTGAAAAATGCGCCTTGCTGCATTAAAAGAACGTTATCCATCGAAAAAGTTGAGAATGTAGTCAAAGCACCAAGAAAGCCCAAGCCAATGATCTGTCTCCATGGTTCAGTTGCAACCATCTCATTTTCAAATGCAGCGATCAGTAAACCCATAATAAAAGAACCAATCACGTTAACAGTTAGCGTACCATAAGGAAAACCACGCCCTAGCAGTAGTACACACAGCTCTGAAATCAGATAACGTGAACAAGCACCAAATGCACCACCAATGGCAATAAAGCCTAAAATAGATAACTGACCCATGAATCCTCCCAAATAACAGTCCCTATATTCTAGCTTTACAGCCGATAAAAGCGAGGATGGAAACTAAGAATGTATGCGCAAATATTAAACGTTACAGGTGTCACTTAACTTCGATATAACCCATCAGTCCTGTTTTCATATGTTCAATCACATGACAGTGATACATCCAACGTCCGGGATTGTCCGCTACAAATGCCGCTTTCGCTCGGCCGTTCTTTCCAAGTAACACGGTATCCGTGTGAAAAGGCTCCTCAATTTTTTTGCCATCTAACTCAAGTACCGTGAACGTATGACCATGTATATGGATCGGGTGATGGTATTGGGTAACATTCTTAAGATCGAATATATAAGTCTTGCCGAGCTCTAATGTAGCGAGTGGTTCTGGGATATTGTCTTTACTCATCCCCTCCCAGGCTCTTTTATTGGTCAGCCAAAACTTAGGCATGGATTTCCCGTCTTTGGAAACCGGCGACACCGCCCCTTCCCACTCAAACACAAAATCGATCTCTTCTGCATTAGCGAGATCTAACTTAGGTACAGGATTAAGAGGTAATAGCGGAAGTGTTTGGCCTTCTATGAGCGCGGAATCTACAACCTCAAACTCACATAAGGAAAAAGGAAAACGTCCCTTCATTTGCAGCACATTCACACGCTTGCCAGCCTTTGGAGCAATAAGTCCGATGTCGACACGCATACCTGGACCAATTTTGTGTTGAGTCAGCTTATAAGGTGTCTTTATCGGGTTACCATCTATAGCAATAACCCATGCCTCAGCACCTTCAACAGCGATAGGATACGTGATTGTATTATCGACATTGGCTATACGAAGCCTAGTCGTTGCATGCTGCTTTAGTTGATAAGTAGGCTCATGTACTCCATTAACACTGCTCCACTCCCCAGGAGTGCCCATACGAGCGCTAAGACGTGGGATCATTAAGTCCTTCCACTGACCTTGTTTATTAAGGTGCCAGTGTTTAAGCATCAAAGCATGCTCTTCATCGAACTGAGGTGATGTGCTCTCTTCAACAACAATTAGACCAACTAAGCCCATACCAAGTTGTTTAACACTGTTCATGTGTGGGTGATACCAGAACGTACCCGCGTCCGGCGGAGTAAATTCATAGACGAACGTTTCACCGGGCATGATTGGTGGCTGACTCAAGAAAGGCACCCCGTCCATTTCGATAGGGATTCTTAAACCATGCCAGTGAATTGTAGTTGGTTCTGATAGTTTATTAGTGAAACGAATCGTAACTTTTTCGCCCTGCCGACAGCGAATTGTCGGCGCAGGGATCTGGCCATTGAACCCCAAAACGTTAGTAGTAAACCCAGGTACAATTTCAGCAGACGAAGGCTCAGCAGTTAAGTCATAAACATATCCTCCCTTCTCATCAACAGATCGCTTCATTGAACAAGCAGGAAGTACTGTGAGTGCCGATATAGCAAGAGATGATTGAATAAATTTACGACGAGAGATATCCATATTTGTAGCCTTTTAGTAATAACGACCAAAATGTAACAAAATATTGAGAATAATTCTCATAAAGAAATGAAGTTTGTGGTTTGGCTATTAATAAATGAGGCTGAGATAAGTAAGCACTTACATTATTTCATCAGAACTAGCGAAACGAGGGAATAGTTGACTGGAATTTGGAGTTGTGAAAAGTAAAAAGGCTCTAGCATTTCTGCTAGAGCCTTTTAATGTGGCAGGGGTGGAGAGATTCGAACTCCCAACACGCGGATTTGGAATCCGCTGCTCTGCCAATTGGAGCTACACCCCTAAAACTTTGTATACTTTAGATTCGAAAAAACCTCGCACTAGGCGAGGTTATCGAATAAGTGGCGGAGTGGACGGGACTCGAACCCGCGACCCCCGGCGTGACAGGCCGGTATTCTAACCAACTGAACTACCACTCCGCAGTGGACTACTTGTCGTCGCTGACAAGTCGTTCATAATTTAAAGCCTGGCGATGTCCTACTCTCACATGGGGAAGCCCCACACTACCATCGGCGCTATTGTGTTTCACTTCTGAGTTCGGCATGGAATCAGGTGGGTCCACAATGCTATGGTCGCCAAGCAAATNATAAGTGGCGGAGTGGACGGGACTCGAACCCGCGACCCCCGGCGTGACAGGCCGGTATTCTAACCAACTGAACTACCACTCCGCAGTGGACTACTTGTCGTCGCTGACAAGTCGTTCATAATTTAAAGCCTGGCGATGTCCTACTCTCACATGGGGAAGCCCCACACTACCATCGGCGCTATTGTGTTTCACTTCTGAGTTCGGCATGGAATCAGGTGGGTCCACAATGCTATGGTCGCCAAGCAAATTTTAAAATTCGGAAAGCTGTTTCTTGTTCTCTTCAAACTCATTCAAGCGTTTGTATCTTTGAGTCCATCAAAACCCCTTGGGTGTTGTATGGTTAAGCCTCACGGGCAATTAGTACAGGTTAGCTCAACGCCTCACAGCGCTTACACACCCTGCCTATCAACGTTCTAGTCTTGAACAACCCTTTAGGACGCTTAAAGCGTCAGGGAAAACTCATCTCAGGGCTCGCTTCCCGCTTAGATGCTTTCAGCGGTTATCGATTCCGAACTTAGC